>JBAYVM010000279.1:0-4582 GCA_041674645.1 Victivallaceae bacterium
AACGCCGTATTTGAAAAATCCATGCAAGCCGTATTCGGCTGCGGCGACAAATTGTTTATTGACGCTCTTAGGTCTTACTATGAAATAAAACTCATACATCCTACAAGACTATCCACGGCAAGCTATCTTGCCAGTCCGTTGTCTGAGTTTGAAGCAGTCATCACAAGCTCGTCAGAAGTGAATGCGGCTGTATTCAGGATATACATTGAAAAATGCCGAAATAATGCATCCAGGAATATGCTTGAAGACATGCTGATTTCGCTCGATTGGAGAAGGATAATGTTCAAACTGAGAATGGTCATGGAGGAGCTTTATGCGTTCGGGAAAGAGCGGCCTGACATCGCAAGGAGAACGCAAAGCACCGCCGAGGCGGCGGAAATGATAGACCTGTTTCTAAAAAAGAAGCTCGATCAGTGGGCGCGGTTTAGAGATGGACTTTCCACTGCAAAAATAGAAAAGAGATTTACTGGATTCAGAAAAGAGATTTTAAAACTCGCCGAGACATCCGCCAGGGCGGCAGGAGCGCTTAAAGTCAAATTCTTTCTGCCGGATATGTATAACGCCCAGAAATGCGCATTCACGATAGAGTTTGAAGACGGCAGTATGGAGAAAGTTGCAGAGGGTGTATTTAAAAATTATGAATTAAATGATGCCTATTTCATTTTAAAATTTCCTTATTACACGGATAAAGCGCCCGTATCAATAAAGATTGAATCATGGTTGTACGGAGGGCTGGGAATCGCTTATCTTGAGGTTGTTTCAAACACAGACGGCTACGTTCCTGCATGTATAAAAGATGTTTGCGGTCTTGTTCAATCGCCACAACATCTTTTGATTAATGACCTCAGGTTCTGCTATCTCGGAGAAACCGATATGGAAACGTTATTCCAAATTCCGGAACTAACGCAACGCAAACATTCGCTGGAAGTGGCGCTAACTCCCAATAAGGCAATTGGACTATAAGAATGAAGATTGGCCAGGCGGGACATAACATGAACTCAAAAAACGGTCTGTTTCCGATTATAACCAGTAAGGAAAAGAATTTCAAGGAATTCTCCGCAGAAGCAAGCTATGAGCAGACAACAATTTCAAAAAGAGAAATCTGGAGAAATATTAATGAATCCAATAGGATCGACGATTGAAGGCAGTAATTTGCTTGTCAATGGCAAACCTTTTTATGTTAAGGGCGCGGAAATTCATTACTTCCGCCTGCCGTACAAGTCATGGGACAAGCACCTGAAACAGGCGAAACAGTCTGGAATCAATACCATTTCGGCATGTATGCCATGGTATTTTCACGAGCCAGAAGAGGGGCAGTTTGACTTTTTCGGGACAAGCAGAGCTGAACGGGATTTGTCTACTTTTATAAGGCTTGTAAAAGAAAATGATTTAAAACTGATTGCCCATCCTGGTCCGTTTATGAATTGCGAATTCCGCACCGGTGGAATTCCTGAATGGTTATTCAGAAAATACCCTGAAACAATGAGTCACAGGTCTGACGGAAATATCGCCACCGGCCGTCCCGTACCAGCCGAAGGCGAGCCACTTTACCGACAGTATGTGAAAAAATGGTACGACGCGATTATTCCGCTGTTGACAAAGCACCAGGCAGACAAAGATGGCCCGATTATCCTGTTTCAGCCGGATAACGAACTTTCTGCAGCATGGAGTTTTGGATTGCTGAATTCTTTATATGACCACAATGTAATTAATAATTTATGGCCCGGCTGGCTCAGCGGAAAGTATAAAAATATTGAAGCGTTAAACCGAATAACCAGCTCAAGTTTTTCAAATTTCAACGAAGTGACACCCCCAGCAGGTTTTCCGCAATCGCAACCGGACAAGCTCCTGTGCTTCGACTGGCTTGATTTTAAGCGCGGGTTCTTTGCCGACTGGGGCGCGACCATGGCGACATGGGCAAAAGAGCTCGGGATGAATACTCCGGTTATTTTCAATGAGCCAGTGGCTGGCTTCTACGGACATGGAGATCATGCCGGATTCGGAAATATCTTAAAAAGTCGTGGAATTGAGGGAACAACTGTGTGCCATACTTATTCCGATCGCATTTTTGATCTCGATGGCATGGTCAATCCTATATTGGGCATTGAACTGGTGAAGTCAAGTCCGTGGGGCGGCCCACCGATGTCGGTGGAGATAAATTGCAACTGGAACATTCCCCGATTAAGCCGGTCTGCCATAAACTGGAGCCCCTTGCTAAGAAGCAATCTTTCCCATGGCATGAAGGGCTATTCTATTTTTACCTATTCTGAAGGGATTGCCGATTTAGACGATTCAATCAACGGGCCGGGTTATTTCGAAAACACATGTTTGAATGTCAACGCTTATCCATCAAACGCCAATTCCCATATAGAAAAATTCAATCGATTGTTAGACACATGGAGTGATTCCATTCTGAACATGGAATCTATTCCGGATCTGACCCTGGCCTATTCCCCGGCAATGAGAACCGTCGATTTCCTCGGAGCACAGCCGTGCCTTAACAAAACCAGCAAAAATGCAAGCGGACCGGGCGGAGAGTCTTTTGCCGCAGAGCCAGCGCTTAATCGCGGAGCCTTGTCGGCAGGACATGACTGGTTGGACGGCTATGAGAATGTTTCAAAGCAGACGGTAACGCCCGAGTCAGGTCAATGGATGCGACTGAAGGAAACCTTCATTTTACTTAGCAGACTGAACATGCAATTTGACCTGCTCGATCTGGTTAATCCCAACAAGCAACCAGGCAAGGGATGTCTGATAGTTCCCTGTACTGGAACGCTGGAAGAGGAAAGTATTGATTATCTGCTACAACACATTGACAACGGCGGAGGCTGCCTGTTTTTTCCAACGGTTCCGGCGTTTACGACTTCAGGAAAACAGGATTGCAGAATTGCAAGCAGACTTGGACTCCGCCTCCTTGAGCAAATCCGCCCTGCAGGAAACGGAATTATTGATTATGGGGCGAAAGTAATTAATGTTGGGAAAGACAAATTTATAACTGAAACCGGTTGGATATTCGCCCATCAATACTCTAATAACAGTGAAATACTTGGAGTCGTTGACGGCGAACCGGTAATTGGAAAGACAGGAAATGTTGTTGTCTCCGGAGTTGACGCTAGATTTACCACCGGAAGCACACTGGAATTCTGGGAATCTGTTTTGGTGGAAAAAATGAAGGTTTCTCCGTCTGTCAAATCGCGCGGCAATTACTATTATGCATCTTTGTTGGGAACAGAAAACAAGGGAATGATAACCGTGGCAAATGTTACCGGCGATACTTCTGACGGAGAATTGCTTCTTCCCGGCACAGATATTTCCATGATGCTGGAGTTAGGTGCAACTGAAGCAAGATGCCTGCCAATCAATCTCGAGTTGGATGGAGTTAAACTGCGCTATTCAACCAGTGAGATAATCCGCTCTGCTGACGGTAAATCTTATGAGTTGCATGGTTCTCCCGGAACGCGGGGATGTCTTGCCTTCCCTGCTCCAATGACGGTTAAAATGGACGGAAGACTACGCAAGGCAAAACAGAACGGCAAATTGTTTATGGTAAATTATGTTCATCGTATAAAACCAGTTAACCTGTCATTAATTAGCTAAGAAAAATAACCTGGAATAAATAAAGGAGTCATTTAATATGGAAAATTTAAGAATTGCTTGCATCGGCGCCGGTTGCTCCGGGGTTGGACATATAACATTGCTGGAAAAATATTTGCCTGAATCAGTGGTCGCTTTCTGCGATGTAAACCGGTCATTGTTTGACAAAATTATCAATTCCTACCTCGACGGTTCCAGCGCCAAAGAAGCCGGTGATTTCAAAACTGACGCAACATCATTGAGAAAAGAGTTGAAAGATATCCCGTTTTACACTGATCCGGAAGAAATGTTTGCCAATGAAGATATAAATACAGTAGTTATTGCAACGTATTGCTGCGCGCATTATGAAATGGTGGAAAAATGCGTGAAGCGCAACCTGAATATACTTTTAGAAAAGCCTATCGCCATATCTGAAAAAGATGTAGAAAACTGCTGGAGTCTGTTGAAAAATTATCCCAAAGTCGCAACCGTTAATTTCACCATGCGCGGAGCGCCGGTATCGCGGGCGGCAAAAAAACATGTGCAGTGCGGAACTATCGGTAAAATCGTCTCGGTTCAATATGTCAACAATGTTCATTACGGCGATGGTTATTTTCGCAATTGGATGCGCACGAAGGAAAAAATTGGTAATTTATTTCTGCAAAAGGCAACCCATGATTTTGATATTATCAACAGCATTATCGGCTTGAAACCGGTAAGCATAGCGGCGTTCGGTTCCCGCCAGGTTTATGGCGGGGATAGGCCAAATAACCTGACTTGCGATGAGTGTGACAAAAAATGGACTTGCCCGATGAGCATTTACAAGTTGGAGCTTGAAGCAGGGAAGCCGTTGCCCGGCAAAAATAAACGCCTTTGTGTTTACGCGCAAGAAATCGATATTGACGACAATCAGACAGTAATAATCCAATATGAAGGTGGAGTTACCGCTTCCTATTGCCAGACATTCAATGCACCACAGCGCGGCGGGCAACGCGGAGGATATTTTATC
>JBAYVM010000280.1:0-4565 GCA_041674645.1 Victivallaceae bacterium
AATGGTCGCGGCAAAGGCAAAAAAATCATCGGTTGCCACACCATCGAAGAATTGGTGGCCAATCTTGAACAGCCGCGCAAAATCATGTTGATGGTCAAGGCTGGAAAACCGGTTGATGACTTCATTGACCTGATTGCTCCGCATCTCGAAGCCGGCGACATCCTGATTGACGGCGGCAACAGCCATTTCCCGGACACCATTCGCCGCACTAAATCATTGGAAGAAAAAGGCCTGCTCTTCATCGGAACCGGCGTTTCCGGCGGCGAAGAAGGCGCATTGCTCGGTCCTTCCATCATGCCTGGCGGTTCGCCAAAAGCCTGGCCAGCAGTAAAACCCATTTTCCAGGCCATTTCCGCCAAAGTTTCCGACGGCAGCCCGTGCTGTGAATGGGTAGGCAACAACGGCGCCGGTCACTATGTGAAAATGGTGCACAACGGTATTGAATACGGCGACATGCAGATGATTTGCGAAGCTTACAACTTGATGAAAAATATGCTCGGCCTGAGCGCGACTGAAATGCAGAAAGTTTTCAGCGAGTGGAATGTCGGCGAACTCGACAGCTACCTGATCGAAATCACCAAAGATATTCTGGCGATGACTGACCCGGAAACCGGGAAACCGGTAGTTGACATCATTCTGGATACCGCCGGCCAGAAAGGCACCGGAAAATGGACCAGCGTCAGCGCCCTTGACCTCGGTGCTCCGTCACCGACCATCACCGAAGCAGTTTTCGCCCGTTGCGCTTCCGCCATCAAAGAAGAACGCGTTGCCGCCAGTAAAATCCTCTCCGGTCCGGAAATCAAATTCGACGGCGACAAAAAAGCTTTCATCGAAGACATCCGTAAAGCGCTCTACGCTTCAAAAATCTGTTCTTACGCTCAAGGCTACCAGTTGCTGAAACTGGCCGCCACGGAATATAAATGGGAACTCAAATACGGCGAAATCGCGCTGATGTGGCGCGGCGGTTGCATTATCCGCGCCCGCTTCCTCGGCGATATCAAAGCCGCATTCGACAAGAACCCGAAATTGTCCAACCTGCTGTTGGATGACTTCTTCAAGAAAATCATCAACGATTGCCAGACCTCATGGCGTAAAGTTGTTGCCGCAGCCGCGCTGAACGGCATTCCGGTTCCGGCATTCTCCAGCGCACTGTCCTATTACGATTCATATCGTTCCGCTGTCCTGCCGGCAAATCTGTTGCAGGCACAACGCGATTATTTCGGTGCGCACACTTATGAACGCGTTGACAAACCGCGCGGTCAGTTTTTCCATACATCATGGACAGAAAACAGTGGCAACACCACCTCTTCAACTTACAACGCGTAAGTCAAAGAAGTTAAAAACTCAAAGCCCGGCAATTCAAATGCCGGGCTTTTTTTATGCCACTATTCAGTCATCTTCTCACGCTTAGATTAACAGTAGCAGACTCATGTCTTTAATCATCGGACTACATGACTGTTCAACCAGCCGAACAGACGTGATGCTGAATAACTTTTATCAGCGGCGAGCCAAACAATAACCGATTTATCTATTTTCTGCCATCTGCCGCTGTTGTCGCCAAATATTATATTAACTCCGTCCCCGTCATGTGGCGGTTTATCATTAATGGAATATTTGTAGCCATAACAGGTAATGACTATTTTCTTGGTGTTGTCTGATAGGATGTTACTCATCGGATATTCGCTCATCGTTGGTGAATTGCGCGCCCAATCTGCCTTGACTGCTGGTAAATCTCCCTTACGATATAAAACAGATGGTATCCCCATGCTCAACTTAACTACCCATCCAGGCTTTTTCCAACGAGCCCATCCGGTATCAGGATTGTCATACGAGAGGTGTGATGAACCATCAAAATAAGGTTCAGTACAAAAAAATATTCTTGGATTGGCGACATAACCACCAGCAAATAACAACCCTAGTCCAACAGCTCTGACATCATTCAGAGATAGCTGCGTCCATGCCTGATTGGCACAAGTGTAGTATGTGGGGAGACCATTATACAACCCGACATCATAACACGGCATATATCCATTGGACGCATCGGAATAGGACTGAAGACCTACTCCAACCTGTTTCATATTGCTCAAATCTTGAATCCGTCTTGCCCTGCTACGCGCAGAGTTCAGCATTGGCAGTAATAATCCGGCAAAAATGGCGATAATAACTATAACCAGCATGAGTTCAATAAGTGTGAAATTTTTCTTCATAATCTTCCAAATTTAAATGCTTCGGCATCCACTGCCTTCAATATACTTTGTGTACTTATTTTCGCAAGTCGGCTTCGATTCGATGCTATGGAATTAATTTCTTTAACCTCGCAACAGCCTGAACATAACGCCGCTAACCGGCGTGGTTGCGGATGAACTCGCCCGGCGTTAGTCTGGCGCGTTGTTTGAACTGCCGGGAAAACCGAGGAAGTTCTAAAGTGCGAGAGTTCTAAAGTACCTCAAGCTTCCAGCTTGAGAAGAATCGCAAGCTGGAAGCTTGCGGTACTATGTTCGCCACTCGCCGGCCGCAGAAATCCAGATAAAACATTACCACTTTTTTATAGCGCCAACGCTGTCCAGGTGGAACATTTTTCGATTCCAGCAGTTTGTCAAATTCAAAATCAACTTGTGGGAAAATACCCTTTGCCAACCATCATTGCGGAGATATGCAACCGTTGCAAATCTTTACTTTTGTAATGACATTCAACAATCAAACACACTTTCCCAATGTTTTCCCGTGATTTTTTCTTGTTTTTCCGCCAACCAGCATGAATATTAACGGAGATATACAGAAACTATATAACTTGCTATACATCAATATAAAGGATGACATGGTAAAGTTTTTAAACAAAACTTTTATAATCTTTGCGTTAAAATAGAATGGTAGAAAAGGAATAATATGGCTAAAAAAGTTCAATCAATTAGATTAACAAATCAACACAAAGATTCTCAAGGGGGTAGTTGGCACATTTGGTGATGAAGCAAAATCACATGATACAACCGTTGGTAAAATCTCTCACCTTGTGAAAGAACGGCTGGAAAAGGAGTTTCCTCAATTATCTTTTCAATACAGAACAAGCATAAAAAAAGAAGAAATAAACGGGCCCAAACTGAATCTGAGGATAAAACGCATAACAAATCACAGGAACTAACAAGTTCACTTATGACAAATTCAAATAACTATGAAAATAAGTATATTTCTGATACTAAAGCTTTACCTTTTCAAACGGTACACTTGTAATTTGTGATTGACGGGGTCTTACTTTTCGGTGTTTTCGTTGTTTGGTTTTAGGCTGAACAGAGAATAATAGCAGCGGGTTAAGGGTTAAGGGTTAAGTGTTAAGTGGGAAGGAATAAGAAAGATGGGATGCAGGATGGATACAGAGTATTACTCTGCGTTTAGTAGCGAAGGCTTCCAGAAAAAGCCAGAAAAGAGATTTAGCCACGCGAATCGCACGAAATTACACGAAAGTGGCGTAGCGTTCTCGCTTGCGAGAATATTTTACGGAAATGCAAAACGTCCGAGACGGACGCGACTACACCGGTCTGTCGTCCGGAAGAAAGACAATGAAGTATGTGGCACAACGCTTTAGTTTTGGCGTTTTCGTCCGGAAAGTCGAGACAAAAAAGCGGAATATCTGGGCAAGCTTGAGCGCGCGCCAGTCGCAGATGGGGTGCGGGCAAAGCCCGCCTTAATTTAAACATTAATAATTCACACAGAAGAAGGACAAAATGAAAACACAAACCGCAAATCAATACAGACTGGAAAAGATTGCCGCCGAAATGGCAAATAAATTTGGCAAGATCAAGGGTCAGGAGGAGGCCTACAGTTTGTTGCTCGCATGCATGGAAGGCAATATGCTGAAAACCAGGCGCATAAACCATAAATGCGTCAGCCGCCGCGCAATGGAAGCTGTCAACATGGCGCTTATGACAGTCAACGGCTACCTCAACGGCATCGCATATGATTTCGGAGATTATATGAACGAGGAAAACCGCCAGCTTTACCTGGCATTAATGAAAAGTTTTGATCCGCAGCACAATGATGAAATTCCCCGCCCTCCCGCCTGGTCGCTGAATCCGGACAACATTGACAATATAACCGCCTTCTATGCTGCGCCGGTCAAATGTCTGGTCAGAATAAAGGAATCAGTGGAGTTCTGGATGAAGAAAATGGGCAACGACGGATATTTTGTGTTCATTGAACCGGCAATTGCAAAAATAATGAATCTTGACGACAAAATGGGTTTTGCGGTAATAGTTGACCTGGAGGAAAATTAAACGCAATAACCTGCCTGTTTTTGTCCGGACATGACGCAAAATCATGAACGGGCAAAAAGCTCAAGACGCGCCAAGTTTTTGGCGCTACCGGGGTCAAATATCAAATTCCGTACCGCGCTCTGGTTCCAAAGCAAATCAGCAACATGCTGGTCGCCGGACGTTGCATTTCATGCGCCCATAAAGCCTTAGGTTCATTGCGCGTCATGCCGCAATGCATCCTGGAAGGCGAAGCCTGCGGTGTCGCCGCCCGCGAAGCCATTCAGAACAATTGCGCCATGAAAGACATCAATATTGAGA
>JBAYVM010000281.1:0-4529 GCA_041674645.1 Victivallaceae bacterium
ATCATCAACGCTTCCGCGATAATTAATTTCCGGTTGCCAATTAAAGATATTTTCAGTTCAGCGTTCATTCTGCTCAAAAACTGTTTCTTTCTTTTCTTCCGGCGGCATAGTAACAATAAAAGTGGAAAGATTGGCTTTTTCCGCCAGCGACATAATTTGGGTAACGATTCCAAACGGCGTTCTCTGATCGGCGCGGATTATGACTTTCCCTGAATTGGAAATGCTACTGACAGCAGCCAGCTCCTGCTTCAAGGTTTCCCAGGTCATTTCTTTATCGTTGAAATAAATTTTACAGCCTTTTTCATTTTTTTCGACCGTCACAATAAATTTTTCAATTCCCATGGAACCTTTCGTGCTGACGCGCGGCAATTCAACATTTAAACCGGTAACCTGGACAAATGAACTGCTCAGCATGAAAAAAATCAACAGCAAAAACATTACATCCACCATCGGCGTCAAATCCGGACGTCCGCTGAACGGCTTGAGCCGGGTTTTAAAACTTTTCAGATAAGGATCTTTCATTTTCCCTGCTTCTTTATTTTTGCGTCTTGGAGGTTTTGTGCTGTTTGAAGAAATAAACAATTTCGGACGCAGCTTTTTCCATGTCCAATGTCATTGAATTGACTCTGGCGACCAGATAGTTATAAGCCACATAACAAGGAATAGCCACACACAGGCCGCCGGCGGTGGTAATTAATGCGATATTGATATCGCCGGACAACGCGGCGGTTGAAACGTAGATACCTTTAGCGCTGATGGTTTGAAACGCCTGCATCATGCCCAGAACAGTTCCCAGCAGTCCGAGCAGCGGGGAAATATAAGCGACGGTTCCGAGCACATTAATGAATCTTTCCAGTTTAGGTATTTCCACCAGATTGGCATCTTCAATTGCCTGCCTGATATCCTCTTCGCCGCGTTCATAAGCGAGAATCGCGGCGGCAAGGGTTTTCGCTACCGGTCCGGGAGTATTGTCACACAGGCTTATCGCCTCAATAAAACCGTCTTTCTTCAATACGTTAATCAGTCCCTTCACCAGTTCTTTCACATTGATTTGTTCCCGGTGGAACTGAAACCATTTTTCCAGGAAAACATACATTCCAATCAAGCTGCAAGCCAGTATCGGCCACATTACCGGTCCGCCGTCTTTCATTAATTGCAGAAAAAGCATTTTTAGAATCCTTCAAGTTTAAATTTTGTATTTGGATTTTATATTGTCAATGAACTTATCAAAATCCTCGCCGGTTTTAAGGTCCATCGACTTGAGCATTTGATAAATTTTTATTGCCGCGGCAGCGCTTTCCGGAGTACCGCGTTTGACATAAATTATTATTGCGGCATGAGCTGCTTTGATGGTCCAGAGCGGCTTGAGAACAACTCCTTTTTTCAGATCAATTTCATATCCGTAAATCAGCTCATTGTAGCAAGTCAACGCTTTCGCCTCATCATTCATCATTTCGTAACACAGTCCTAGTTTGAACAGCGACTGGTTGCGAACGGCGGGTTCAATTTTTTTCAACTTAAGCAGTTCTTGATAGCCTTCGACGGCGGCTTTGATATATTTTGTGTCAAAATTTCTACAATACAAGCTGTAATTGCAGTCAGCTACCCGCCCGTAACAGGCAGTGGAAAAGTCAGAGCCAGGACGCAACTTGGCCGCGCGCTGATAGTAAGCCGCCGCTCGACTGTAATCGCCTTCGACAGAAGCAATGTCACCCGCCAGAAACAACCCGTCGGCAACCACGCTGCTCTGCGGATATTTTTCAAAAATGTTTTCAAGCAACGCCAAGGCTGCCCGGTTTTCATTTTGCCGCTGGTTTATTAATGCCATATCATAAATTATTTTAGGCGAAATTTCCTGATTCTTTTGATATTTTTCTGCCATGATGCGCAGCAATTCCAGAGCTTCGCTATATTTCGCTTCGCCTTTTAGATAGTCAACCTGCCAGAACATCGCCGCAACCGTAAATGGCGACTCCGGATATTTCTGCTCCATTTGAACTGTTATCTCTTTCATGGATTTGGCGTCTTTAAGAAAATATCTGGCGTATAGTCCTTTGTAAAGAGCATTTGCCGCCAATTGGTTTTTCGGATAGAGAACAGAAAAAGAGGTAAATATGCTGGCCGCCCGTGCAAAATCATGGTTTTTAAAACTGATATTTCCAGCATCAAACAGCGCCACTGGCGCATATTCATTTTTAGGATAATTTTTTACAAACTGTAAATAGGCTTTAAGCGCGTCGTCATTTTTGCCGGTTTTCTCCAGCAGTAAAGCGTTAAAATATTCCGCCATTTCGGCAAATTGCGGAGCTGTTTTGTCCTTAACTAAAGCTTCGGCAATTGTCTGAGCCTGTTTGTATTCTGCAATTTTAACTAATGCCTGAATTGCCCAAATCCGGCTTGCCGACTGCCATTTGCCCGGTTTTGCAGACAACGCCACCAGATATTGAGCAGCTTTATGAAAGTCCTGCCGACGATAATACAACATCCCAAGCTCCAGTTGACTACCATTTTGGGCTTCTGGAGTTTTGCTGTTTTCGTAGATAAACAACAACATTCTGGCAGAATCTTCATATTTGCCTAACAGTTCATAGATTTTTGCCGCCTCTCGTGCGGCTTCAATGCGATAATTTATGCCTAGCCCGGTCTCTTTCATTATAGCAGAGTAAATCGCCAAAGCATCATGATCCATCTTCATTTCCATCATCAAGCGGGCGCATTCAAATTTTACGTTGACAGTTTCAGACGATTTAGCGTAAAATTCAATATATTTCAACGCTGCGGCAATGGCATCTTTCTTTAAGCCGATATCAACGTAAGCGTTAATTAAATTGCGTAAAGCGTTTTTCCGTTCAGCGCTTGAAGGCGCAAATTTGAACGCGTCTTTAAGGAATGGTATGGCATCGCTGCCTGCGTTGTTGGCCAGGCAATGTTTGGCCGCCATCAAATCAATGGAATAAAGCAACGCATCAGGTCCTTCCGGCAACGATTCAGTAATTTCCGGATAGGCTTTTTTCAGCTCGGAAAACTTTTTTTCCTGGACCATTTGAAGCAATGAAAGTAATTTTATATCAGAATAATCTGGATTTTTCTCATATTTTTCCGCCTGAGTCAGGAGTTCGCGACTTTCCTGAAGGCCGCCGCCCATAATCAAGGCATAGAGTTTCTGCCTGAAACCGATAAATTCCCACGGTGTCTTGACGGCCGATTTTTCCAATAACGCATAAACCTTCACCGCGTCTTCCCATTTGCTCTGTTGCAATAAAGCAAAACCAAGACTGGAAAGTATTTGAAAATAAAGCTGTCCGCTAATAACTTTATGATTCAAGGTCTGGCGCAGCAACTCTTCGGCATCAGCATATTTGTGCTGCAATAACAAAATTTCGGCACGATAAAGTGTTTTGGTTGTGGAATCAGCATTCGGCAGTGTCTTTTCAAATTCAGCCAGTTCACGCTCTGCTTCAACGCCTTTTGAATCTCTGATATAAGACGAAATCAGCCGGATATATGCATCCTGCAATTCACCGTCTTTACCGTTTGATTCCTGCTTATACTTGTTGTAAAAAAGTGCGGCCTGCGTATAATCTTTCTGCAGAAAAGCCGCATCTCCAAGAGCACAATTGCGTGACAATGGACTGTCGTCAGCAGCAAACGAACCCCTTGCAACTGACAACATTGCTATAAACAGCATAAAGACAATTTTATTGCCGGCATGAAATCGCGCCGGAATGAGAGTTCTTGTAAAAACCATTCTGTGTCCTTGAGCCGTTTTTATAACCCGGGCTGCCTGATCAGGTATTTTCCGGAGAGACAGCTTTGTCATTGGCGGCATTGTCCTTGTCGGCTCTGTCTTGATCCGCTTTGTCACTGGTCGCTTTTTTGGCGGCAAGCTTTTGCCTGATTTTCTCCAGCAGACGATCCTGTATTTCCCGGTTTAGTTCAATGTAAGCTTTGGTCTGTTCACGCCCTTGAGCAAGCTGTTCGCCGTCCAGCGAGAACCATGAACCGCGTTTTTCAATAATCGCCAAATCACAGGCAACATCTAAAATTGAACCTGAACGTGAAATTCCTTCATTGAAATTAATGTCAAATTCGGCAATGCGGAATGGGGGCGCCATCTTATTTTTTATCACTTTTACCCGGGTGCGATTGCCGGTAACTTCACCAGCCGGGTCTTTGATTGCGGTTATTTTACGGATGTCCATGCGGACTGAAGCATAAAATTTCAACGCGTTACCACCGGTAGTCGTTTCCGGGTTTCCGAACATAACTCCAATTTTCTCGCGAATCTGGTTGGTAAAAATGATGCAAGTGCGACTTTTACTGGCTGCGCCGGTAAGTTTACGTAACGCTTGAGACATTAAACGAGCTTGCAATCCCATGTGAGAATCGCCCATCTGCCCTTCTATTTCAGCTCGCGGCACCAACGCCGCAACGGAGTCAATTACCAGCACGTCAACTGCATTGCTTCTAACGAGTGAATCGACAATATTCAGCGCGTCTTCACCGCAATCCGGCTGGGAAATCAACAG
>JBAYVM010000282.1:0-4527 GCA_041674645.1 Victivallaceae bacterium
CGAGAGTTCTGAAGTGCTTGAGTTCGAAAGTTTTTCGCCAAAAGCAGAACGTTGAATCGCGCTGAATTTGCCGCCTTCCAGCGAACCAAGGGTATTGCCCAGCATGTCGTCGAATAAAACTTTTGAGCTGTCTTTTGAGAATGCCAGAATCGGATTTCCGCCAGTAATCGCCGGTTCGTTGAGGTAGTTGTTTTCGCCACGGGCAATCAACGCCAGACCGTCCCAGAGGAAGGACTCTGATTTGCCGGTAGCGTCTGTCCTTGAAGACAACTGATTGTCTATGCCGTATTCGAAGTCAGTGCGACTGACAGCGTTATTATTCTTTTCTGACACAGACATGACTTTATCCAGCCAGCCGTAAGCGTACTCCGTGCGACGGAGGGCGTTATTGTCGGCGGCACCGACGGTTTCAGTTGCCAAACGTCCGGCGGCATCATAGGCGAAGTCAGTGTCAACTCCATCAGCAGAACTGCTGACAAGCTGGTTGGCTTTGTCATACATATAAGTTGTAGCCTTGCCGTCAATGGTTTTCTTCAAAATATTACCAGCCGGGTCGTAAACATACTGTTCAACAGCTTTCCCGGAAGCGTCAACCACCGCCAGCAACTGGCCTTTCATGTCGTATTTATAATTTTGTCTACTACATGAAATCATCCGTAAATCCCTTTTTTTTACCAACGAAAACACAAAAGCTAAATCTGACACCGGTGTCACGCCGACATTTTCTATTCAGTTTTCACATTGTGTATTCTTCTGTTGTTTATTTCTTGCTGGACAGCGTTTAATTGTGGCAATGAGCCTTGCCCACGTTGAAAATCTTTTTCGATCTTATCTTTCAATTTAAGCAAATCTTTATCAAGTAACGTAGACAAGAAAACGACTGGTTTTTCAGTGTTTGTTGGCAAACTTTCAATCAATACAACTTTAATAAATAGTTCAACAGATAAATAATTATTTGATTTTTCCGAAGACTGATTAAATAAAGAAACAGTTGTCTTTTTCTTAATCATATTGTCAGGTAATTGGTTTTTACCATTCCAAGGCTGTTCGCAAAATTTTGCGAGTAATATTTCTTTGCCAACAGGAGCAAGCAACTGTTGATAAGTGGCACTAATTAATTCGTGCTGAGAAGGTGAAATATGAAAAAATGTCAACAAACTGCTTGTTTTTTTGCATGGAACAACATCAATTCTAAGCGTACATTTTGTGTCAGAGTCTTTTTGCATAAACCAATAAATATTAGCTTCAGATTGCTGTTCTCCTAAAATGTGTTCTGCCACAAAGTTATCAATTGTATTTGAATTATCTTTTTGCAAAAAAGTAATCTTTATTCTTTGATTTTTCTTGAGTGGTTTCAAATATTTAAAATTCCACTTAAAGTTCCAAGCAAAAGGATTATAATAGTCAGAGCAATATTTGATTACCACCGAAGAATCAGCTTTGAGCTGACACGATAAAACAATCAGCAAAAATAACATATATGCTTTTTTCATTTACTCTGTTACCTTCTTATATGATACAGGCTGAGAGCCGTTTCGCACATAATCATAGTTCTGTCCCAGTTGCGGATCATTCACGTCATGCCCAATGAATATAATCATTTGCATTTCCCAACTGGCCGTTATAGAGACACTAGTTGAACTGCCTAAGTCCAAACTTAGACCATTTGTTCCAGATTGAAATGTTAATTGCCAGCCACCATTCAAGAAACTATAAGTATAAGTAAATAATTCGAAGCCTTCAGAACAATTGTCTCGCATTCCAGAATATGATACCGTAAAATTACGATAGGCATATCTCCACCAACCATTTTCGTAGCCGGTATCAGGATAGGTTACAGAAGGCGGCGTGCTAAAAGTAATCGAACTGAGCGATATTGATACACCAGAGCTATTACTACTTGTTGAAAAACTAGCACTAGCTGAAAAAGTGAAAGAAGGTAAATCTGAATCCAACCCCAAAGCATCATATTGATGAATAACGTTATTATTACAATACGCCAGATTATTCCAGCCGTCGGGATAGCCTATCGGGTCGGCAGTCTGCCATTTGCCCTGTTCAGCGCGATAGTTACGGAACATAAACGCATAGCCCAAGCCTTCAACCTGCGGTTTACCGGTAAAGAAGTCCGTACGACGGACGGCGTTATTGTCAGAATCCGCTGTCGGTCGTACCGACCCGAATGCCGTGCGGTTGATGGCGCTGAATTTGCCGCCTTCCAGCGAACCAAGGGTATTGCCCAGCATGTCGTCGAATAAAACTTTCGAACTGTCTTTTGAGAATGCTAATATCGGATTGCCACCGGTGTCCGTACGACGGACGGCGAGTTGCGCGCCAGATGGCGAAAACGGTTGACATAGAGAAAACATTTTGAACAAGTCCTCCAATTGTAAAGCAATTTCACTGGTTTAGTTTACACGAGCAAAAAACGTTGTCAATACGATTAGAGAAAAAATGAATTAATTTTCTCCGGTGTAGCGTTCTTGCTCTGCGAGAACATCTTCCTGTTAGCGCGGTTCAACAGTCGCCTCTAATGCCCAATCCGAAAAACGCCTCGCAGAGCGAGCCAACTACACAGCGTTGCCGCCGGTTTAAGGCTAAACCAGACGCTACTCTCCACCAACGAAAACACAAAAGCTAAAGCGTCCCCGGCATCTATAAAGTGCGACCCGGCATCTACAAAATAAAAAAGAATAACCCAATGAGCTGCATCAGTTTTACCCTCCTATCGCGTCAGCTATTACTAAATACAATAACCCTTCATCAGAATAATATACGATAACCGGAAAGATTCCTTGTAGTTTTGTTGTGTAATTTCTGGAGAATACTGGAGACGGCGAAGTGCCTCCAAAATTATTTTCCAAAATAAACTTACCTGAACATATGCGATACAGAGGCTGCCAAGCTGTAAAGCCTTGCTTAACAAGAATTGGCTTCATACGCTCAAATTCTGATTTGTTAAGTTTAATAACAAAAGCATCAGCATTAGAAATCTTTTTTGCTCTTGCCCATAAGTCATCATTTAAAACAAATATATTTTTAAAATTGTATTTATTGGAACTACATCCTGACATACACAAAGCAATCATGCAAATAAAGACGCTCAATTTATAGTTAAAATATTTATTCATATTGCCTCGCAGACAGCAAATAACTTGCTGATGTGGAATAAGAAATTGTGAAATTAGCAGGATTCCCGACTGCACCTGCAATCCATCCTGGGATTAATTCCCTGGTTACGTTTTGCCACAAATTATAAGATGCGTTCCAACTGAAATCCCAAACATCAGAACCAACTAAAGATACGCCAAATGTTCCAGTGTAGACATCGCGATAAAAATAACCGAGACCTGACACCGACCTTGAAACGTATTTACTCATATTGCGTACCTTAAAAAAATAATTATATCATCTATTGCCATAAATAGCATAGAACCATTGAGTTTTTCTATCATAGATAATTGTAAATCCGCCACAATTGCGATAGCGGAAATTATAGAAATAAAATGATTCCGGCTTTTTCAATCCGGGATAATCTGATGCAACACTGGGAAATACATCAACCATAAAATTGGCTGTTTCCGGATTCGCATTATATATCATTGTATCGCTCAATTTATAATTGTTTTTTTGTGCAAATGCAAGAAAATCAGCTTCAGAAACCCGTCCGCACCAACGCAACGAAGTTCCAAAACCGAAACGGCCGTGCAGGCGTACCTGTTTTGCGTTTTCCGGTAACTGCGCGGAAGATAAAGAAACGCTCGTAAAACAGCGGGTTATAAAATTATCATGATATTCATAATCAAATGTCCCGCCGTACATACTCATAGCAAGCAATATGAATATTCCCAGGAGAAATTCCCCGACAATGCCAAAGTATATAACGCCATTAAATGAAACAAGCCTTTTTCTCCATTTTTCTGAAAGCTCTTTTTTGCCGTAATACCGGCAAAATGCAATACTGGCGAATACCATAAATATGGCGGACAACAGTAACATGCCGGGCGAGAGCGCTATATTGGGACTGAATGACCACAGTCCCAACCACAATATCCAGACAGACGGGATTGCGCAAAAAATAACGAGAGGCAGTCGCAATGTAATTTCCGGGCTGATATTTGAATCTTTATTTACTGTTTCGTCCGACCCTGGAACGTAGCGCCGGAACTGCCATTTTCCCCAAAGCCAGCAAAAAATAATGTCAATTATGATTATTCCTATGAGCAGCCAGTGAAACGACAACTCCCGGTAAAACAAAGTTCTTCCAGCCAGTAAAAACAAATTTAACGCCGCCAAACGCACCGCACCGTTCAAAATGAAAGTTAGTATTTGCAAAGCAATTTTCATTGGTACTTTAACGTTTATCATTTTTCTCCTATAAATTTTAATGAGACATAATAATATCCCGAGTTTCCCACCATTTTCCTCAAAAAAGCATTTTTAACCTCAAAATATATTTTTTGTCTAAAATATTAAGCCTAAGAATAATTTGCTATTGACATTTTTTATTGCAGGTGTATTGTATAA
>JBAYVM010000283.1:0-4516 GCA_041674645.1 Victivallaceae bacterium
ACCGGTAGTCAAGGCGGGTTGCGGGAAGAGTTGCGCAACTGCGGAATGACGGCGGAGGAACTTCTGAATCTTTACTGCTCTGAAGTTTACGCCCAAACCGGCAGCTATCTGAAAACTTCTATTGCGCTTGGGATTGACCGGCGAACGGTTAGAAAACGCATTGACGCCGCCGAACCGCGATGACAAGCAGATTTTTCCTGCACAAACGGATTTTGTGCCCCCTGAAAAAACGTTTATGTTGTTGATTTTTGGCGGTTTCGGGTTAAATTAAAAGGCGATATTTTTCATTTAATAACATAAGGTTTTGTTTCAATGATTGCAGCTTCAAATATCTCCATGAGATTCGGACAGCAGACGCTGTTTGAAAATGTGTCTGTCAAATTCAAGCCGGGCAACCGCTACGGGCTGATTGGCGCGAACGGTTCCGGCAAATCAACTTTTATGAAAATTCTTACCGGCCAGCAAATTCCGACTACCGGTGACATTTCAATTGACAGAGACTGCCGGCTCGGCTACTTGAAGCAGGATCACTATGAATATGAAAATGAGTCTATAATTAATGCGGTTTGCATGGGCAACGAAGAACTCTGGAAGATTCATCAGGAGCGCGAATATCTCTATTCTCAAGCCGAATTGACTCCCGAAGAAGAAGAGCGGGCGAATGATATTGAGGATATTTTCGGCAATGCCGGCGGCTATACTATGGAAACTGACGCGGCAAAATTACTGGTCGGTTTGGGTATTGCTGAAGAAAAACATAACTTTCCGATGTCAAGTTTGACCGGAGGATTTAAACTGCGCGTGCTGTTGGCGCAAGTGTTGTTTTTCAATCCGGATATTCTGCTGCTTGACGAACCGACCAACCATCTGGATATGAACAGCATTGACTGGCTGTGCTCCTTTCTGCAAGGACATAAAGGCACGGTTATTGTAATTTCCCACAACCGTTATTTCCTCAACGAAGTATGCACTAACATTGCCGACCTGGACTATCAGGAAATTCGTTTATTTTCAGGCAATTATGATGATTTCATGACCGCCAGCGCCATGGTGTTGGAATTGCAGAAAAAAGAGAATAAGAAAAAAGAAAAGCGCATGTCGGATTTGAAGGAATTCATCAACCGGTTCAGCGCGAATGCTTCTAAAGCCAAACAGGCGACATCGCGCCAGAAGGAACTGGACAAAATTCAGCTTGAAGACATGGGGCCAAGCTCGCGTGTCTCCCCGTTTATCCGTTTCAAGCCCAAGCAGCGGCTGGGAGAAAAGGTTTTTGAGGCGACCGATATCACCAAAACTTATGATCATACGCTGTTTAAAAATGTTTCTATTTCCTGTTCCAACAACGAAAAAATCGCGATTCTCGGAACCAACGGCGTCGGGAAAACAACATTACTGAAAACACTCATCAAACAGATTGAGCCGTGCGATGGCACAGTTGTTCATGGTGACACGGTGCTGATAAGCTATTTCCCGCAGGATGCGTCAGATGTTCTGAATATGGAAGAACGGGCCATTGACTGGCTGTCTCATGCCAGCCCGCCAGAAGGCATCAGTGAAGTTGAGTTGCGTTCTTTTATGGGCAAAATGCTGTTCAGCGGCGATGATGTTTTCAAACCGGTAAAAGTACTGTCAGGGGGCGAGAAAGCCCGGCTGATTATTGCGCAAATGATGCTGGATGGCGGCAACGTTCTGATTCTTGACGAACCGACCAACCATCTCGACCTGGAGTCCATTGAAGCGCTGAATTACGCGTTGTCGCTGGTTGACGAAACCGTTATTTTTGTCAGCCATGACCGTGAATTCATTAACAGTCTGGCGACCAGAATTATCGACATTAGCGAGGATAAAATTATCGATTTCCCCGGGACGCTAGCAGAATACGAAGAACACAAGCAGAGAAATAAGAAAGCCTGATTTCCAGAGCTTATTTCGCCGCCAAATAAAAAGCAGATTTTCCTAACGGAAAATCTGCTTTTTTTATTGATACTGAAGTTGTTTATTCTTCGCCGGAATCGTCTCCGTCGGCAGCAAGTTCAATCTTCTTCTTGCCATGATGATCCTGCACTTTATCCAGAAAACGTCTGACTTGAACATCAATTTTATTGATTGCCGCGTCAACGGCTTCCTGCATGTCATAACCTTCAACAATGGTTTCAATATCATTGTGTTTGAGGTTGACTACGATTTCAACTTTGTTGCGAGTTTTTTCCAGTTCCAGAACAACTCTCACGGTCGAAACCTTGAGGCTTTTACTGTCGAGGATGTCACTCAATTTATCGATGATGTGTTTTTTCATTTCATCGGCAACGGTGAAATGACGGCCACTGATTATAATTTGCATAATTTACCTCCCGGTGTTTGGGTTGATATGTTAAAACGTTCACTACATTGTGAATTGCGGTCCTAAATATACCTCTCTGGCTTTTTCGTCATTAACGAGGAACGCGCTGTTTCCTTCCAGCAGGATTTGACCCTGACTCATCAAGTAGGCGCGATCCACAACAGATAATGTTTCTCTGACGTTATGGTCAGTGATTAAAATACCAAGATTTTTCTTTTTCAACTGTCCAATAATCTGCTGAACATCATATACGGCAATGGGGTCAACTCCACTGAACGGCTCGTCAAGCAGAATAAATGATGGATTAGTTACCAGCGCACGGGTAATTTCCAGCCGTCGTCGTTCGCCGCCGCTCAAAGTCATGGCCTTCTGTTTAGAAAGTGGTGTCAGTTCAAGCTCGTCCAGCAATTCTTCCAGCCTGGCGCGCCGTTCTGCGCGGGTGATATCCAGAGTTTCAAGGATTGCCATAATATTCTGTTCAACGGTAAGTTTTCTGAAGATTGACGGCTCCTGAGCCAGATAGCCCATGCCTAATCTTGCCCGTTTATACATTGGAGTTTGGGTAATATCAATCCCCCGGAAATTTATTACGCCACTGTCTGGTTTGACCAAGCCCATAATCATGTAAAAACTGGTAGTTTTACCTGCACCGTTCGGACCGAGCAGACCAACAACTTCTCCGGCTTTTACATTCATCGAAACTCCGCTGACAACACGTTTACCGTGATAAGCTTTCGCGAGGTTTTCAGCATGCATCAACAGTTCTTTGTTAACACCTTCTTCCATTATTTCAGATGTTCCCTTCATCATATATATTATACACCGTAAACTGACGGCAGATGATTGTGGTTTATTATTTTTTACTTATTTTTCAAGCATATTAAAAGTTATCATAAAAACCAGCTTGTTCAAGCTGATGACCAGCTATTTTCTACTTCAACTTTTCCGCCTGCTTCAAGCGACCGTTTTTAATGTCCAGTTTTTCGCTGTTGGTCCAAAGCGTGATTTCATCGCCTTCCATCGCCGTTTCTCCGCGTTGCATGGTTGGAAAATTTTTATCATCTCCAGATAATACAATTTTTCGCTGATCAACTGTATAAACGGCTTTTTCTCCGGTTGCCCGCTGTTTTTCCTCTTCCAGAGTTTTGCGGTTGATAATCACATCTTTCAGGCAAATAATCTTCGTGAGTTCTTTATTGGCGCCCAAGCTGATCTGGCGTGGCACTTCCCCTTCATACGGTTCATCTTCAATGTCTTCCGCTTCAGGCTTTTTCCCCGCAGTCATTTCTTTGCCGTAAATCATCATTTTCTGGCAAGTTAAGTTCATGCGCGGTTCGTCAATTTTGACTTTTCCCAGCAATTCCGCATAATTATCGGCAATTTTGAGAGTTGCCTTGTCGGCGGTAACAAAACTTTTCCCGATAGATTTAGCTTTCAGAACACTTTGAACGCCTTCTATTTTTTCTTTTTCCGGCGCAACTACGTTCTGCTCACTCTTATCCGGTTTATTTTCTATTCTAACATTTCCGTCGCAGAGCAGTTCATAAATTTCCCGCCCGCTGCCAGCCCCGAACGGGCTGTCTTCGACTTTAGATGTCGTATTTTTCTTTAATTTGTCCCGCATCAATATGGTCATCTTATCACAATTCAACACTGCTCTGGGGTCATCAACCAGGACATTGCCAGTGCATACAACTTTTGCCACTTCTTTCTTTTTGCCGCTGTTTTGCAGATTGTTAAACGGGTCGGCATCAAGAGCAACAGTAGCTTTGGGCGCTGGCTGGGTTTTATCCTGCGGTTTTTCCTCCATAAATATTTTCATCTGCTGGCAGTCCAGGCTCATTTGCGGATTTTTCACCTGTACTTTTCCATCAAAAGACAACACATTCTTTCCGTAATCCAAGTCCGCAAGCTCAGAAGTAACGACTGTGGAGGCCTTGCCGGCTGCCTGTTTAAACTCGCCGGTTCGCATGGACGAAAGAATAATTTTGCTGTTTTTGTCCACCACCATCCGCTCCTGATTTAACCATACGGTAACTTTTCTTCCGCTGATAGAATCGCGTCCGCGAATAATAATCGGATTGTCTTTGCTAAGTATAATTTTGCTTTCTTTGAGATTATATATGGCCTCTCCGGCCAGAGCTTTTTCCTCAAGACCGTTTTTAGTCGTCGCGG
>JBAYVM010000284.1:0-4514 GCA_041674645.1 Victivallaceae bacterium
CTTATCAGAAAAATTTTAAGCAAAATATTTCTGTCAAGAGTTGAATTTTAACACACCATCTCTGCGAGGCCATTCCACATATCAGCGTCAGCAGAAAGTTGATTTTGGGTTTTGCTCCGTCAAAACCTCTTGGTAGCGCCATCCGGCGTTTGCAATGAAAGTTTTCTGCGAGATTAAAACGAAAAACCAGCCTTAAAAAATAGCGTTAAGATGAATTTTTACTGAATAACAAATTATAAACAAGTGGCTGATTCCGATATGAATATTTTTGCGTTTTCAAAATTGGAAAATATACATTGTTCAATTTAATTACAATTTACATACGAGCTTGTTGGCGGATTCTGCTGGACAGATTGAGATTTGTGGAACTCCAGCCGCGTTGATTGAGTAATTGGACAACCTCATTATATACAGGTTGTTTGCGTTCTGGATCTGCAATAGTCACCAATAAGGCAACATTTTGGGGATGACGATCCGTTCCGGCATGATCACGATATAAAACTTCCAAACGCAATCCCCATTCATCGCCTTCGAGACGCTTGAACGATTTTTTATAAACTTTCACTGGAGACCATTTGAAGCCATGGGCAATCTGGTTTTCTTCAAATAAATCTTTAACATCTTCCGGCTGCAATTTTATAGCACCATGATGACTGGGACGACCGCTAGCAGTAGTTCCAGAACGACGTCCGATTGAAACATCAACATTTACCTGACAATATTCAGCACCGGCCCGAGGAAGTAATGGAGGATCATAAACCAGTGTAACAAACAATTCTCCTCGATATGAACCATTAAGGTTTTTTAAACATGCGGGCAACGGAAATCCACTCCGATCAAACTGTTTTTTTAATGGAAGTAATTGAGGCTCAAAGATCATTGTCGCGTTCCACGGCTGGCATACTGATATATCATCCACATCTTGCGGAATGCCAAATCCCCTATAAATAAAATCTTGTTGCCGGATTGATTTTCCTCGCAAGACTGCAGAATGAATAATAAGTGCTTTCGCTAAATTTGCAGAAACATTATTTCCTCTGAGTTGTGACATTATAGTCGAAACCCAAGGTGCAGAATAACTGGTACCAACTCCTTCTACAAGATTTCCATTGGGATCAGCAGAGATTATTCCCAGTTGCGAGCACGTTCCGCGCGTATCAAGGTTGCCGCCATAATGGCAGACCTCAGGTTTTGGCAGAAAAGCTGCGCCCGGACCACGTCTAGAGAATGGAGATGGTTCTCCTTGTCTTACAATAGAATTAGCATGTGCCAAATGTGCCACAGAACCTACTGTAATGCCAAGTGCGGTGTCAGCTGGTGGAGTTATTCGATCCATTTCTCCGGTAGCATCTGATGGAGGCCATGTTCTTAAGGTATTATGGTTTCCTGCGCTATTGATAAATGTTACACCATACTGTTGTTGTATTTCATCAAGCTCCATAGCAAAAGCAGAAAACGAGGCATCCTGACAAGTGCCTACTTTATTGTTGATTGACAAGTTCCAAACCTTTACATCCGAATACTTAGGAACAACGCGTCGTATTGTTTCCAATAACGCATATTCGTCTGTTCCGCCTTTAGGCATGGCGACGATATCAACAATTTTTGCTTTTGTTTTAGGGAAAATAGCTTCTCCATGATTAAAATCACGTCCATTGACAATAAGTCCTGCGATGAATGTTCCATGAGCATTATCCTGATCTGTAGGATGAACGTCTTCTTCATCTCGGTCAATGATCCAAGGTTGCAAAAAAGTGTTATCTGGGGATATCCCCGTATCAATCAACCCGACTACCGGATACTGTTCATCAACCGGTTTTGGAAAATTTTCCACATCAACACGCCCTACAGGCAATGCTTGTGATTCGACATCGAACTCAGTAAAGTTGGTAAGGCTTTGGGTTCCAACAAAACTAGAAAGTTCTTTAATTTGTGATGCATTTTTGCACATAACTTCGAATATATTAAGATCAGTGGCATACTTTAATTTTCGAGGCAAAGGAATATCTAATCGCTGTGAAAGCTCAAGTAGCTGAGTTTCAAGTTCGTCATTAAATCTATTTTCCCCGTAATTGAATAAACGTAGCTTAAATGATCTTTTTGATTCATCAAAATTTTCCGGCAATTCATATGTGTAGGGTGCTATTGAAACTAATGTTGAAATAGCCGCATTTACAGCAATAGTATCTTTGGTAAATGCTTTTGCTAGATTAAGTAATCCATGTAGCGACAGTCTTATTAGCAAGGTTCCAAAATTTTCACAACCAATAATTGGACATGTAGATTCTGAAAACAACGCAGTTGGACGATGACTTTTGGCGATGGCTTTGTCCTTTAATACAACCCGTGCCACGGCGGGAATTTTTGGATATTGTTTAAAAACCGGCATAAATGTATGAACAATGTTTTGCACCTGTGATACGAAACGTTGTTTCATCTCTGGCGTAAAATCATCCTCATCAAAAATTTTGGGACTTCCTCTACCTGCTTCCGGAGCAATCAAGTCGTCTTCGCTTGTGAAGATTACTTTAATCGGCAGCCGTTCATTGAATTCATTGTTTGGACTCATTGCGTGACCTCCACTTCATTTATTTTTCTTGATATGGTTGCATCCGATGTGGAAAATAATTCTGCCATCTTACGTTGAGAAATTTTCCCCTCAAACGTCTCATTAAATATTGCTAATGAGGCATGGTCTTTAATATCAAACGAAAACTCCTGAGGTAGTTTTGCTAGCATGAAATTCTTGACTAACACATCCCCGTCAACGGTTTTTCTCCTCAACAAGATAGCGTGTCTAATAGCGTTTTTACAAATTTGTTTTATCGTTGCTCCGCTTAGCTCTGAAGCGATGTCAGCCAATAAATTAATATTCATTTGCGGTGTCATATATTTTTTCAAAAACAATTCGATTAGTTGCTTTCTCTCTGGTAATGATGGAAGTGAAAACTCTAGCCTATATGTAAATCGTCGCCAAATGGCCGGATCCAATAGGTGATCATGATTGGTCGCTGCTAAAAGAATAGTATCATGATTTAATGAGTCAATATTTTGTAATAGGCTTATGACAACTCGTTTTAATTCGCCCAATTCGTGTTGATCGTCTCGCAATTTTGCAATGGCGTCAAATTCATCTAGGAATAGAATGCACGGGCAAGAATTGGCGTGATCAAACAAAAGGCGCAGATTTTTTGCTGTACTGCCTAAATATGAAGAGATTAAAGAGTCTGTTCTCGCCGTCAACAACGGTAACTCAAGTTCAGAAGCAATGTATCTGGCCAGCTCTGTTTTGCCAACTCCAGGCGGACCGTACATGAGCATGCTTGGTGATATGCCGACTCCGCTGGTAATTAATTTAGCCGAGTTTTTAATATAACGGAGAAACTCCTCAACCTTTTCCTTTATGCCGCGAGACATTACGATTGAAACATCGCCTTTATGTAGACAAGATTCGTCTGCTAATGACAGCCTTGATTCAGAATCAACAGGAAGTCTGGAACTTGATATTCCTGAGATACTTGCAATATCTGAGCCTGTGTTTTTAAGATATTTCGAGAGCACATCGGCCGCAGATTCGTCGCCCGAGCGTTTCAGCTTCTTGGACAATTGTTCTAAATAAGCCAAAACTCTCTTTTTGTCCCCACTTAAAGCCCCCTCGACAATTCGTGATATTTCAATAAAGTATTCCATGATAGCTCCAATTTGTTTTGTCGTTAAAATGGAAAATATCATGCATTTGTGAAAAAAAAAGAATAATTATGAAAAAAATTAAGTTTTTTTGAAATAATATTTGTGTGAGTGAAAAATACATATTGTTGATATAAGCTCATGTTTGAACTCCTGACATAGAGTTATTTTCCGTTGCACTTTTTAAAGCCGCTTTTCAGTGTTTTTTTTCGGTTTTTTTACACTCCCTCGCACGCATGCGAAAAGCGTAAGCAAAAAAACTTTTTCTACGCTCAAAAAGGAAAGCTATGTCATGAGTTCAGAATCTCGGAATCAAACATCCGTTTACGTGTTTTCATTCGAAGGAAAACTAATTTTGAGAACGGAATGGCCGTTGAAATAACTGGTTTATTTGGAATGCGGTTTAAAAAATTTCCGCAAAAAGCTTTATGATTTTATTGCATAAAACGGACTTTCTCATGGCTGTTTACCCTGACAGAGCGTTGCGTTTCCGGTGTAGTCGCGTCCGTCCCGGACGTGAAGAAGTGGGCAAGTTGAAAGTTGAAAGCGAGAAAAGTTAAGACTGGAGTCCCGCGACTGCGGAATTCGTTGAGACAGTTGGTGTAGCCGCCTCGCGAGGCAATTCCACGTATCAGCGTCAGGGGAAAGTCCTAAAATTCTGCGGTGAATGTTTTTTGCGTCGTTTGCGTTTAACATCTTGCCGGGAATAGCCTCGCAGAGCGACTCCGCGTGAAATTTTCGCCGGTTTAAGGCTAAACCTGGTGCTACCAGGAGGTTTCGACGAATCCCGCAGTCCTGCGATTCACACTTCACACTTCACACTTCAC
>JBAYVM010000285.1:0-4509 GCA_041674645.1 Victivallaceae bacterium
ATAATCTGTAGCATATTGTTCTAGTGAAAGATAAATTTGTTTCAGATTGCTGGCGCAGGAAATGCGTCGGGCGCCTTCACGCGCACAACCCAGCGGCGGCAAGCAGAGTCCGATAAAAAAAAGACTGAAAAACGCACAGATAAAACATATAATCATTCCTTGCCAGTTTCTGCGTTTGATTTCCACAATTAATCCGCAAAGTCCCAAAAAGAAGCCGATTGCACAAATGAGCGCTGCGATTCCGCCAATAAATGAGCTACGGGTTGGCAAGCCATAATGTAACGCATATCCTTCTGAAACATTATTGAAATAAACTCCGGCAAGTACACTGCCAATGGTAAAAAACACTGCTATCCAAGTCAATCCCGATATTTTCTTTTTGCTCATATCCATTCTTCACTTTCTGATTTTTTGCTGCCGCGATGTTTCAACATTACGAATAGAGCGTTAAACCGCAACCGCAAATCAATTCCCCGCAAAAATTAAGTTTTTCAGTCCGGAACGGGAAGATGTTATCCGGTAGAGTAGAGAGTGACGGGAGGCAGTTACGCCTTTCCGTCCTCCCCCTCATCGAACCGGACGTGCAGATTTCCCGCATCCGGCTCTCCTGTAAGCATTTCATCATGGGCGAATAAGTCCCAACTTTTCAAGATACTGGTAGTGACTCATATCCTTTGGACGGGAGTATTTGCGTTGACTGCGCCGATTTAAATGCGTAATCATTCGATTTCGCGTATAATGTCCAAGATCACGGAACGCTTTCCGGGGATAGCCGAATGAGAAGTAATTACACCAGCCACGAAGGAAGGTATTGAGGTCTTTTACTACCTCCGGACTGGGCTTGAAGCACATTTTCGGGCCAGTTTTCTCCTTGATTGCTTCGCGCGCCTTGCGCACGGATTTCTTCGATGGAAACACATTCAGGTAGCGACAGTCACGCCCATGCAGGTCGCGGTCGAACCGGAAAGTGAATCCGAGAAAATCCAGACTCTCACCGCGATGCGCTCTCACTATCGAGGTCTTTTCGCGATTGATTGTCAATCCGAGCCATTCTTCAAGCTTCTGACTTATCCACTCGTCAATTCTTGTTCCTTGGTATCGAGCCATCACCACAAAATCGTCCGCGTAGCGCACAAGCCGGGCATTTGCCCAGTTGCCGGGGCCTTCGGCACGGTAGAACGTAACATCCAGCCAATGCAGGTAGATGTTTGCCAATAACGGAGAGATAACCCCGCCCTGCGGTGTTCCACGATTGTTCTTCCGCGGCGGTTGACGCTTGCCATTGTCATCTTCTTCAATGAGAGGCGCACGCAACCAGCCACGTATCAAACCGAGGACACTACGGTCAGTTACCCGCATCCGCACACAGGCCAGAAGCTTGTCATGCGGTATCGAGTCAAAATAACCTTTCAGGTCGGCATCGTAGACTTCTGTTCGACCGGCGTTGAGGTTCTCACGGATTTCTGTCAACGCGTCATGCGCATTCCGTCCTGGACGGAATCCATATGAGCAGTCTTTAAAGTCTGCCTCAAAAATGGGTTCCAGTATCAGCGCCACCGCCATTTGCACCACTCTGTCTTTCAACGTCGGAATGCCCAGCGGTCGTTTCTTGCCATCGGACTTGGGGATGTAGACTCGTTTGACTGGACTCGCGAAGTAAGTCTTGGTTTTTAACTCTTCATGGATGCCGGCAAGAAAACTTTCCGCCCCGCCATCCTTTCCAAGAATGTCCTCAGCCCTCACTCCATCAATTCCGCAAGCTTTACCCCGTTTCCCGACGTGTTTCCAAGCTGCTTCCAATACGTCCAGCCGGTAAATACGGTCATAGAGCGCATAGAAGCGATACTTGGGTTCGTTTTTCGCTTTTTGATTTAGCTTCCATCTCAACACATGCAGTTTGTCCGGCAGCAGTTCATTCTGTACGTCATAAACGTCCAGATAGTCGCTGTCTCGCGTTCCGTAGTAGACTTGTTGGTCAAGCGGTTGCATTTGTCTCCAATAGTTGCACTCTTACAGTCAATCCCCTTCGCTCCGGGCTGATTAGGCCTTTCCTCACTACTATGAGATTGTCCGACTTCCGACATGGAAGTTCTTCCCATGCCGGACCTCTCAGGTTCCTCGACTTCTCTTTCCCTGTGCGCTGTCTACAGCCACCCCGGGGAGTCCGCCGGTTGCTCATTGGTGTCGCTTCACCGGCGATAACAGACTTCAGCATCTCTGGAAGCATGGTCACTCCCAATTTGCGTAACGAGGCCGAATCTAGTTCACTTGCGTTACGGCTCACAGGTTCGCCGCATCGGGCTTCGGCTTGGGGATTACTCCTTTCACCGCCGAGTTGGCTACATGATGGACACCTAGTTGTCATGATGATTACCTTTCAAATCATTAGAGAAGTCAGGCTTAGCCTGACGCACCAGATAAGCGCAGATTGAATGCAGATGACAGCGCGAGAAGGAAGATTTTTTAACCACGGAACATTCGAAAAGCACTGAAAGATGATTCTCTTTTCCGTTCTTTTTCCATATTGCTTATGTCTATAGCTTCAACTGCAACCTGGTTCTATAAATCAGTTTTTTATGCTTGAAAATACAGGTAAACTTGACCGCTATATGTGCCATCTTGCGCTCTCCGAGCGCACAAAGCTCTCTTTTGTGTCACACGCAATATGAACCTAAAAAAGCAGTCAAGTCAGTGTGCCGTGGATGTGTTGTGATTTTGATTACCGCATTAATAATCGTAATGCAGCCATGGCGCTATGACCGTCCCCGAGGTATGAATACGCATTCCGCTGGTTCAAGTAAAATAACTTTCAGTTATTTTTAGCTATGTCAGAACATGCTTATTTTAAACAATATAAAACCAAAACGAAAGCTCAACTGTTTTTTTTAGGATTATTCAACGCCAGGCCAACAGTTTGAATATAGTTTCATCATTAGGCAATACTCCTCTGGTTTTCAGTACTTTCCGCAGATACCGGTTTCAAAAATCTTTTTTTTCTCTGCGTTGAACGGTCTTTTCTGTTTTTCAGCGGTATTTTACCCCGAGACCGTGTTTAACGGGGGCTTTGTCGTAGAATGCCATGGCTTCGGGAAGTTTTTTCTCAATTTCAGCTATCCGGTCTTCACCTGCCGGGTGAGTGGAAATATACTGGGTGAATTTTCCGGAACCGCCGGCTTGACCAAATTTTTTCCAGAAACTTACCGCGGCGCGTGGATCGTAACCGGCTTGCGCCATGAAAATCAAACCCAGGTAATCGGATTCATATTCATGGGTGCGGCTGTAGGGAAGAATTAACGCGGCGTTGGTGGTGAGTCCGTATATTTGCTGCCAGGCCTGATTGTTTTTAGTGGTCGCTTTGAGCGTTTCCGCTCCGAGTTCCTGAATCATGCCCTGACTCATGCGTTCTCCACCGTGGCGGGCGATGGCATGGGCGATTTCATGTCCGACGACTGCTGCCAGTTCCGCATCGTTGGCGGTATAATCGAACAGCGCGGAATAAACGCCCACTTTGCCGCCGGGAAGACAGAAGGCATTCGGCGTTTTTGAGGCGAATACTTTAAATTCCCATTTATATTCCGGTTTGTTGACAACTTTGGAAATATTGGTTCCAACGCGTTTCAAGGCGGCGTTATACGTTTGATTTGAGTCAAGTTTTTCCTGTTTCTGCAAATCTTTCCAGGCGCTTGCGCCCATCGCGACTTCCTCTGTTTCGCTGGTCATCAACAACTGACTGCGACCGGAATAGGGAACTGTGCTGCAGGCGCAAAGGATTAACGACAACAGGCAACCGGACAAAAGCATTAAAACTTTTCTTTTCATTGCAACACCTCGTTTGTTTATATCAATATTTTACTCTGGCAGGCTGCCTGTTTCAAGCGCTTTAACGATTTCGGTCAACCGGTTGAGGCGGAGCGGAGCTTCCGGCATGGCGGCAAGCCGTTCCAAGCCTTCTTTCAGTAACGCCAGTCCGGCGGGAATAAATTTCAGATAATGTTTTTTCCCGGCGGTCAATCCGAGGTAACCGTAAGCTCCCAGCGCCTGCATGCTGCGTTGCAAGCCGGCGATGACCAGGCAATAAGTGAGGTCGCATTCTTTGGCCGGGCTGTAGCTGGCGGCGAGCTGCGTACAGTAATATTTTTCCAGTTTCCGGCGGAGTTTAAGCGACAGTTCCATGTACGGATCGTTCACCAGCGACATAATATCGTATCCGACCGGTCCGATTCTGGCGCCCTGAAAATCCACAAATCTGACGCGTCCATTATGCAGGAGAATGTTCTGCGACTGAAAATCCCGGTGCATAAATATTTTTGGCTGACTGTCGGCGGCTTGCGCCAGCAGGTCAAATTCATGTTCAAGTTCTTTTCTGCTGTTTTCTGGAACCGCGGCGACCGCACCGAGCAGATTATCGCTGAAATATTTGGTTTCCCAGCGCAAATAACTGCGGTCGAAGTTGCGAAGAATCGGCGCGTCATTGCGTTTAAACAGACCGGTTCCGCGGGATTGAAAATC
>JBAYVM010000286.1:0-4464 GCA_041674645.1 Victivallaceae bacterium
GCCTTCCTGAAATTTATTAAACTCCTCACGAGTTTGCCTGTCAAGGTCTTTTCGGTCAACTACAAAAAGGCATTTTTCAATATCCGGGTTGTCTTTCAGCAAGGTAGATGCTTTGAAAGAAGTCAAGGTTTTTCCGCTTCCTGTGGTGTGCCAAATATAGCCGTTGCCGCGGTTTTGGTGAATGCAATCAACAATGGCTTTTACCGCATAAATCTGATACGGACGCATCACAAGCAGTTTCTGCTCGCTTTCGACCAAAACCATATACTTACTGATCATTTCTCCAAGCGTACATTTCCTTAAAAACTTATCGGTAAAATCTTCGAGGTAGTTGATTTTCTTATTATTCTCGTCGGCTAATTCATAAATGGGTAAAAACTGTTCGTCGGCATTAAAACTGAAATGTTGATTTTTATTATTGGCGAAATAATAGGTTTTGTTGCTGTTGCTTACAATAAATAACTGCATAAAACACATCAAAGTATTGTTATATCCGTTGCCAGCATCATTTTTGTAATCGACGATTTGCTGCATTGCTTTTCGTGGTGAAATATCCAGCTTTTTTAATTCAATTTGCACAACCGGCAAGCCATTAATCAATAAAATAATATCGTAACGGTGATTACTGTTCTCCGTATTGATGCGTAACTGGTTGATGACCTCATAGTCATTTTTACACCAGTCTTTGATGTTTACCAGCGTGTAATGTAAAGGCGTACCATCTTCGCGTTGAAAGTAATTTCTTTCGCGCAATAGTTTTGATGCCGCAAAGACATCAGGATTGATTATTTCTTCACGTAAGCGTATAAATTCATTTTCGGTAAGACGAATGCGATTCAGTGTTTCAAATTTTGTTTTGAAGTTCTGTTCAAGCGTTTTTCGGTCAACTATATCCGGTCGATAGTTGTACTTCAACTCAGTAAGTTGCTTGATTAGATTTTCTTCCATTTGATTTTCAGATGTCATTCACATTTACCTTTCAAACCTTCTTGTCTTTATCTTCCGAGGCCACATATTTACCAGGCTCTTTTCATTATGACACATTCTCTTCAATCCGTGAAATAATTTGCGAAAAAAATTAATTAAAAAATGGTTAAAAATGTTGATTAGCAGTATATTATGACTCTTGCAGAGAGTTAATAAACTACTAGCCTAACAGGATTAGGTACAAAATACAGCAGGTTAGCGAAGAAATCAATGCCAATGGGGGTGATTTCTTTAATTAGGCCCTGTTCAATTTTTTTTTTGTTCATGATTATAGAGACCGAGGAGTTTAGCTTTTGTGTTTTTGTAAAACAGCGCATTATTTCTCCGCATGCGTTTTTTCATTCCAGCGTTTCACTAAAACTCAAATATAATCTGCCACGCAATATTATCAAGTTTATGAAAACGTCAATATCCTTCCCGGCAATCTGTTAAACGCAAAGCCGCAAAGACCGCAAAAAAACATTTTTAACCACGCGGCGACCAATTTTGCCGGATTATTCTATAAACATGTTATCCCGTCGGGATAATAAAACTAACTGCTTGTTGAATCACAGAAAAACGGACGTTCAATTGGACATCTGCGCCTGTTCAAGTACTGAGTGTTGATGGATAGGAATGCACACCAAGCTATTTTTTCAAAGTACTTGAGGCAGGGCATGGAAAATCTGACACCAAGGCCACTTCATCCTCTTTGCGTTACTCCGAAGTTCGGCTATATCCATCTTCGCACTTGAGTCTTGTAGCGTTTGTAGGAATCTCCCAAAATCATCTCCATCTTTTTCTCTTCGCGCCGGACAAAGATAACATCAAACAAAATACCGAGCACAGCGACAACGAGCCATGGCGACACAGTACCCAGCAGGCAGGCGACTCCAGCCAACATCAAAAGGATTCCGGCGTACATCGGATTTCGAGTAACTCGAAATGGGCCGCTTGTGACCAGCACAGCCGCTGTGCCAAATGGTTTGGGCGTAGTCTTGTTGATCCTGAATAGTCGTAAAGAGTAAACAACAAGCGCCGTGCCGAAAAGTAGCGGAGCGCACACAAGAAGTCTCCATGGAAATACGATAATCTGCGCAACTGGAACCAGCATGTGGGCAGCCAGCATGACTACGAATGCTGCCAACACATAAACAGGTGGCTTCGCCTTCATCATTCTCCTCAGAATTAAACCTGAAATTGTTCGAACTTGTTGCATAAAGTTGTCTTTCATTTACTGGATTGTTTGAGTTCGATTCGTGTTTTTTAATCACCGATGCTGGTGCATGAAGAACTGGCAACTCTTCGTCCGTCAGCTTCTCCGGCGTGTTGCCTGAATCCTCGCCCGGATATGTGATTTGCGTACCCAGAACTTTGGCAAAAGGAGTAAGTTTGTGAGTCTGACGGCTTGTTAAACTCATGATGTCCTCGGTGCGGATTCCGCGGACCAGCAAGGCGTCTGCGATAAGCGAGCGATGACAGCGCCACGGCACCGCTTCAGCGCACATCAGAACAATCTGGCCACGGTTTGCCATCTGAATCAATTCTTCGAGGCTCTGCGCAAACTTGAGTGTTTGCATGTAATCGGCATAGCCTCTAAACGAGGCATTTCGCCAGCCAATGTTGAGCGAATCGTTCTTTGTATGGCGCAGACCTCCGAGTCCCGGCATGTGAACATATTCCAGCCCGGCTTCCTTCAATGATTCAGACAGTGAATCCTTGTTGAATTGAGGATTGTACCGTGATCCAGGCACTGTCCGCACATCCACGATGCAAGTTGCCCCGTGTGCCTGAAGCAGGTTGATGAATTCTTCAATCGTATGTGTGGAATGTCCAATCGTCATTACCAGCGGCGATGATTTTTCCTTTGGCATGTTTCCCCCCTGTTGCACTCGATATTTTGCGACCGCGAAGTCAAGCTTTAGCTTTTGTGTCTTGGTACAGTAGCACATTATTTTCCCGCCTGCTTTTCTTATTCCAGCGTTTCACTAAAACTCAAATATAATCTGCCACGCAATATTATCAAGTTTATGAAAACACCAATATCCTTCCCGGCAATCTGTTAAACGCAAAGCCGCAAAGACCGCAAAAAAACATTTTTAACCACGCAGCGACCAATTTTGCCGGATTATTCTATAAACATGTTATCCCGTCGGGATAATAAAATTAACTGCCTGTTGAATTACAGAAAAGCGGGCGTTCAATTGGACATCTGCGCCTGTTCAAGCACTGAGTTTTGGTCTTGATGGGTTAACGTTTTCCGGCTTGCTTTTTGGTTTTGGACTTTTATCTTAACTGCTCAACGATTTTCAGCATAAAATTAAGGATTTATATAATGAAAGCGATGCAGTTGACGGGTTTGCGGCGAATGGAGTTGCGGGAAGTTCCGAAGCCGGTGATTGCCGGTGAACGGGATGTTTTGATAAAAATGACACATGTCGGGGTTTGCGGTTCGGACGTGCATTATTATTTGAATGGCAGGATTGGTTCGCAGGTGGTGAAATATCCGTTTGCGGTCGGACATGAAGGCGCGGGAATTGTTGAGTCGGTTGGCGCGGCGGTAACGCGGGTGAAGCCCGGAGACCGGATTGCAATTGAGCCGGGAAATCCGTGTTATGTTTGCGACCAGTGTTTGGCGGGGCGTCAGCATACGTGCCGTGTTTTGACTTATCTGGGATGTCCGGGGCAGGCGGAAGGTTGTCTGTCGGAATACATTGTGATGCCGGAAACGAGTTGTTTTCTGATTCCAGATGGCATGACGCTGGAGGAAGCGGCGTTGTCGGAACCGTTGTCCATCGGGGTTTACGCGGTGAAACAGTCGGTATTTATGGCCGGGGCGAAGATTGGGATTCTGGGTTGCGGCCCGATTGGATTGAGTGTGTTGCTGCCTGCGTTGACGCAGGGCGCGGAGAAAATTTATGTTACCGACAAGATTGATGAGCGGTTGGCGGTGGCGAGAACTGCTGGAGCCGGGTGGACTGGCAATCCATTGAAGGCGGATATTGTGCGCGAAATTGCGGTTTGCGAACCGTTGCTGCTGGATGTGGTGTTTGAATGTTGCGGTCAGCAGGAAGCGGTGGAGCAGGCGCTGGAAATATTGAAGCCGGGCGGGAAACTGATGTTGATTGGAATTCCGGAAACCGATCACTTGGAGTTCAATATGGATTTGATGCGGCGGAAGGAAATTTGCGTTCAAAACGTTCGCCGTCAGAATCATTGTGTGCAAGCGGCGATTGACATGATTGCGCGGAAGGATTTTGATGTTAATGTGATGACCACGCACCGTTTTCCGTTCGAGCAGACAGCGGCGGCGTTCGAGCTGGCAGCGGAATATCGCGATGGCGTAATTAAAGCGATGATAATGATGTAGGGCAGGAGACAGGAGCCAGAGCTCAGTAAAGGTGTCCAGTTGAATGTCGCTTTTGGTCTCGCACAACAACTTATACGCTTCCGTCAGGAACGTTCGTAAGCTCACAGGAATGCTTTGCGCAGGAAGAA
>JBAYVM010000287.1:0-4458 GCA_041674645.1 Victivallaceae bacterium
ATACCTTATGTTATAATATAGTAAATATAAAACCGACGATATACATTAACCATAAAAACAAAAAAAGCAAGCTTAAATGTAAAAAATCTTAATGGTTAACGGAAAAAAATGAAGATTTTGCGTCACTATCTGAATCCAGCATAAAACACAGTGATTTATTTGAAGAACTGCGGGAACTGAGAAAAACGATGGCTCGGCAAAAACGGACTATGCCTTTCCGTATTCTGACCGATGATGTGCTCATTGAACTGGTGAAAAAAACTCCGGTAACAGCTCAGGAAGCAATCAACATCAAAGGCGTCGGGCCAAGCAAAGTCAAGACGGTAATTCCAAAATTTCTAGCCGCGATTCACGCCTGGCGAAACCGCGAATTAAACCAGTAATTTAACGTACTATTTTTTCATCGCAGGACCGGCAATTACGCAGGCTCCGGAACATTTTGAAAAATATTTTTTCAACACAGAATTCACTTGTTTCAGGGTGAGGTTGCGAAAAATATCTGCATTTTTCAGCGGCGTCATAAAACCGTTTCCGTAGTATTCAGAGAACACGCAACTCAGCAGCAACGCATCCGAACGTTCCAGCATTTCCGCGCAGGAAAACAACGCGCTTTCCCGTGCGGCAAGGAATTCCTCTTTTTTAATTCCGGATTTGCCAAGCCGGACACATTCTTGACGGAGCATATCCAATGCCCGTTGAGCAGACTTGCGCTCCGTGCCGGCATAAAATCCGACGATTCCAGAATGAAAACCGCGAGTGCAAATTGCTCCGGTACTGTAGGCCAGACCGGCGGTGTCTCTTAAGGTTTTGAACATATTTGACGACATGCCGTTAATTGCGTCTTGTAAAATATCAAACGCAAAACGATCTGTTGTTTTATTGTCGCAGCCGGGAACAGCATAAATTACCGTGGTTTGTTCTCGCGGCAGAACGATTTCCGCACTCTGTTCGACATCCGGAAATTCCGGAGCTGGTGGAATGGTCAAATGTTTGGTTTTGTTCCAGGGAATGGCTGAATCCAGTTCCTGCATTAATGTTCCCGCCTCTTCTGGTGAAATATCTCCAGCGATGCCGAAAACCGTTTTCTCCGGGTTCAGACAGGCCAGATAGAATTCTTTCAAGGTTGCGCTGGTCATTGCTTCAATGCTTTTTTCACTGCCGCCACGTGACAACCCGTATGGATGTTTGGGATAAAGCAACGCGTAGACTTTGTCTTCCGCCGCGCCGGACGGAGCCATTTTGCGACTTTTCAGTGCTTCGATGGCATTATGTTTTTCACGCGCCAACTCTTTCTGACCAAAAAACGGTTCAGACAAGATAGATTTCATAATATCCAGCGCCTTACTCAACCGGTCACGAATGCAATTTACCCGTAGCACAAAAGAGTTGGCTCCGGCGGAAACCGTTAAATCTATCGCATTGTCGTCCAGTAGCACCGTCAACTTTTCTTCCGAAAACGACGCAGTTCCGGCGGTAAGCATATTTGAAATAATTCTTGAAATACCGACATTGGTCTTTGATTCGTACAGCGTTCCGCCCGGGAATGCCATGCAAATATCCACCAGCGGAATTTTTTCATCTTTGAAGAAAATTAAAGATGCTCCGGACGGCAGAATGGACTTCTCAGGTTGCAACTTTGTATCCACCGGTTTCTCCGGCTGGCGTTTTTTAGCTGGCGCAGACTCCGGAAGCAGTTTGATGGTGCTCAAACATTGTTCGTCAAGATATTTAACCGCAGCATTCTGTATGTCATCAATATGTACTTTTGACAGAATATCGAGATAATGGTCGGCTATCAGCGGAGAACCGTAAGTCAGCACAGAATTGCCGATAATGGCGGCGATTCCGCTGTTGGATTTGAGCGAACGAAGATATTCCGTTGCCTGTTGCAGTTTTTCCCGCTCAACTTCCTCTTTCGTTACACCTTTATGGCGTAACAGGCTGATTTCGCTGAATATTTCCTCTTCAAGCTTATTCATCCGGTCGGGAGCCGCAGTTGCAATTACCCCCATAACTCCGGAAAAAACCGGGGAATAACTGAAAGAGCCGATGCTGACAGCTAACTCTTTTTGTAACTTCAGCCGGGTTATCATTCTGGAGCTTTTATCCTGTCCCATGATTCCACAAAGCAGGTCAAGCGCCGGAATATCGGTATGGTACGCGGATGGAATCCGGCAGCCAATCGCAATTCTGGACAGCGGATCGGGGAATGTATAGCTGCTGTTACGGCGGCAAAGCTGTTGAGGCTCTTCCGGCAGCGGCGAATCGTGAATATCACCGCGCCCCCAGGCATCCAGCCGGAATCTGATCATGTCAACGACTTTAACTGAGTTTACCTGACCGGAAATAACAAAAAAACATCTTTCCGGAGAATAGCGCCGACGGTAATATTCCGTCATCAGTTCCCTGGATACAGATTCTATCTTCTCTTTGTAACCGATAATGGGATGTTTTACCGGATGGACAAGAAAAACATTCTGCCATAACTTTTCGGTCAACACTCGTTCTGGACGGTCGCGAACCATATCGCGTTCCCGCAAAATAACGTCCTTTTCTGAAATAAATTTATCTTCAGGAAAAAGTGGCGCACTGACCATTTTAGCAAGAATATCAATGCCAGTCTCAACATGCGCCGCCGGCAACTCCAGATGGTAAACGGTATGCCCGTATGAAGTGTAGGCGTTAATGTCGCCGCCCAACCGGTTTACGGTATCGGCGGCTTCATGGCCGGGATAGCCTTCGCAACCTTGAAAAAGCATGTGTTCAAGAAAATGGGAAAGACCGCATCCGAGAAATTCCTTCTCGTGAATACTACCGGTGGCAACCCAGCATTGAACTGATACCGACGGAGCGTCATTTTTTTTATTTACATACAGCTTCAAGCCGTTGTCGAAAGCAAAAGTTTCGACTAGAGAAAAATATTTTTTGGCCAGAAATGATTTCAGCGAGTTTAGTTCAGTCAATTATCGGTACCTTCAATTTTTTCTGCCCGACAGTTTGCGCAACATCATCAGGCTGCCCGAAAAAGTCAAAGTCAAGGTTAAAATCTTCTATCGAATCTTCTTCACTGGCAGACAATGCTTTTTCCGCCACCAGCGCAAAAACTATTTTCCCGGCATCTGAAGCAGTGCGTAAACCCCAGTCCTTCAATACTTCTCCCGAGAACGGCCCGTACTGTTTGACCGCATATTCTTTTATGCCCTCCAGCAATTGACGCGCATTAATATGTTTTTCCGCTTGCAGTTGTTCCACGGTAAAAATGACTGCCGCGCTGACAAATTCATAGGCATCAGCTGGATACGTTTTATCCCGCTTTAAAATATGTGCTATCTTATCTTTAAGTTCGTTATTCTGCATAATATTTGAAGTTGTTATTTAGTCTGTAATATTCAACGCTCAGATTGAATCCCGGATTTGTCTGAGTTTAACCGAGAAAACGGCCAGTCCGCCGGAAAGATTTTCATTGTGGCAAACTACTTCAGGCGGCGTCTTCAACTTGACCATGGTAAAATTCCATATCCCCCAGATTCCGGCTTCGACAAGAACATCCGCCACCTGTTGCGCATCCTGCCACGGAACAGTGATAATCGCCACCCGGACTCCCATTCGCACCACCATCTCTTTCAGCTTTGACAAATGAAAGATTTTTTTGCCGTGAATTTCGGTTCCGACTTTATTAGGATCAATGTCAAATCCGGCAATAATCTTTAAACCGTTTTCTTCAAAAGGTTTATGCCCGAGCAATGCCTGCCCGAGTGAACCGGCGCCAACTAGAAACGCCTCGTCAGTTTTATTCCAGCCCAAATAGTTTTCTATTGCCAAAATCATTTCATGAAGACAATATCCCATGCGCGGCTTGCCTGGAATTCCCATTAACACCAGGTCTTTTCTCACTAGAATCGGCTTAAAATCCAACTCGTCAATCAGAGAAGTGGTTGACACATATTCGTGTCCCTCTTTTTCAAGCCGCTTGAGAATATGCAGATAAGTCGGCAACCGTTTTATGGTCGGCAACCGCAATATTTTCGTATTAGCGCCGTTATTTTGTAATTTGTCTTCCATAAGTTTTTTATCATCGGGGGTTTAGGTGTTGATGAAATCCGCCGCGCAACTTACGCCACCGTAACATAAATACAAAATTTAAAACCCGACGAATAACAAAGATAGTGCCCGTTTTCAATCATTCAAGCAAACGGAATAAAAGATTGCGCTAAAACCCGCCAGTAATGCAAATTTTCACATCAGCCCGCAGAAGAATGCTTGATTTTTTAATTATGCATACTACATTAACCGGACGTCGATTCACGGGCCGAAGTGGCGAAATGGCAGACGCGCTAGACTCAAAATCTAGTTCCCGCAAGGGAGTGTGGGTTCAAGTCCCACCTTCGGTACCAACTCAATAAGCTCAAAATCCCACTTAAAACGCACTTTTAAACAATAATCATGTTTTTCTCCTGA
>JBAYVM010000288.1:0-4410 GCA_041674645.1 Victivallaceae bacterium
AAAGCATCTGTTTTTTGTTTGTTATGTTTGCCGGAGGAAAAATATTTCTCTGACCTTTATTATTTGTGTTTACCGGGATATGTTATTAGCAATTTCTGATAAGAATATTAGTAAATTTTTTTACTGGAATGCATGATATAATGCTTGAAATACATCAAATTTTTATTATAGGGGCCACTTTACTGTTGCTCGGAGTTTTTGGCAGCAAACTGTCTGACTGGTTGAACTTTCCCGCCTTGCTGATATTTCTGGGAATTGGCATGTTGGCCGGTTCGGAAGGAATTGGGGGGATTCATTTTGATAACGCCGTCACCGCCAATACCATTGGCACGGTGGCGCTGGCATTCATCCTGTTTTCCGGAGGTCTCGACACCAACTGGAAGGGGATTCGTCCGATATTGCGGCAGGGAATATTGCTTTCAACGGTTGGCGTGGCGTTGACAGCGTTGCTGGTTGGAGTTTTTGCATGTGTTGTGTTAGGATTTTCTCTGCGCGAGGGGTTGTTGCTGGGGGCAATTGTTTCTTCGACAGATGCCGCTGCTGTATTTGCCATTTTGCGTTCCCGCCGCACCGGGCTTAAGAATAATTTGCAGCCGTTGCTGGAATTCGAGTCGGGCAGCAATGATCCCATGGCGGTTTTTTTGACGTTAAGCATGATTGGGTTTTTAAAGAACAATGATGCGTCACTGTGGATGTTGCTACCAGACTTTTTTATGAGAATGTCCATCGGGGCGGTTACTGGAATTGTCGCCGGCAAGGCAGCGTGCTGGTTGTTTAATCGTTTGAAACTGGATTTTGAAGGCTTGTATCCGGTGTTGGGAATATGCATTGTTCTGTTGGTTTTTGGCGGCAGTGAAACTCTTAACGGAAATGGTTTTCTTGCCGTTTATACATGTGCGATTGTTATGGGGAACAGTCCGTTTTTGTACAAGCGCAGCGTGATGAAATTTCATGACGGCTTTGGCTGGCTGATGCAGATAATTATTTTCTTGACGTTGGGATTACTGGTTTTTCCGTCACGGCTTCCGCCGGTGGCATTCAATGGATTGTTGGTTTCAGTTTTTCTGATGCTGATGGCGAGACCGGCCGCGGTTTTTCTGACTATGATTGGCAGCGGCTTCACGGTGCGGGAAAAAATATTTGTTTCCTGGGCTGGATTGCGCGGCGCAGTTCCGATTGTTCTGGCCACATTTCCGTTAATGTCCGGATATGACAAGTCGGATATGATGTTTAACATTGTATTTTTTATTGTTTTGACCTCAGTTCTGCTACAAGGAAAAACATTGATGCCGCTGGCTCGTTTGCTTAAATTGGATAAATTGTCTGCCGGACGTTTGAAATATCCGTTGGATTGTGAACGTACTGGTTCTTTAGATTGCGAAACCAGAGAGGTGGAAATTATGCCAGATTCCAGCATCGGCGGCAAATGCATTGCGCAAATTCCATTACCTTCGGATGTTATGATTTTGCTTGTGCGACGGAACGAGAAATTTCTGATTCCCAAGGGAAAAACCGTTATTGAACCGGGAGATAATCTACTAATCTTTGCGACTCCCGTTCAACTTCAGGCCGCAGAGGAAGTGTTAAATGCACCAGTTGTCACTGAATGACGGCAGAATGCAATCAAGGAAATTATGAGCGTGAGAAAAAAATATTGGACAGATATGTTTTTCAGCATGTTCTGGCAAATATGCCGGTTTGCGGGAAAAACGATATTATTTCTGTTGAAAACGTTGCAAGTAGCGGTCGCCGCAATCTGGAATGAAATCGGCAAACTGCCGCATTGCGAACATTTTTGCGCGGAAATCGCCGGTTTTTTTCGGGGATTCGGCAAAGGATTGGGAATGCTTTTTTACATTCCACGGCGAGTATTGGAATGGGGGATTGCGCAATGCGACCGCTCGGCAAAAGCGCGGCGAATATTTTTTATCATTGCGGTGATTGGCGGATTTTTCTATTACTGGTATTGCACTCCATCGTGGCCTTATGGGCGCTGGTACAGCTACGAATCCGGCATCGGCTCGTATTACGGACGCGGATTTTATTTCAATAAGACTGCCGCTGGCGACTGGTTTCTGCCGGGGCCGTTTTATACTGCCGCGCACAAGACGCTGCCTTTGGGAACGAAAGTTTTGGTGGTCAACCGGGAAAACGGCAAGCGGGTGGTGGTGCGGATTAATGACCGGGGGCCGTATGTTGACGGACGGATTATCGATTTGACCTATGCCGCCGCCAGAAGAATTGGCTTATATCAGCCGGGAACCGCGAAAGTGACAATCTACACCCGGCGCGCAGAAAACAAAAACGGGCGGAAAATTTCCGTCTGGCCATTTTTTTAATCATTTTTTATCCCGTCGCTTGATATTTGCCGGAGTGTCCGTATATTAATCGTTCTGTTTGTGGAAATGCTTGTTTTTAAAACGACAGATTAGTTAACAAAATTTAAAATAGACGAGGTGTTATCATGGCACATAAAAAAGGACAATCAAGCAGTAGAAACGGTCGTGACAGTAAGCCGAAGTTTCTCGGAGTAAAAGTTTACGGCGGTTCACATGTTTCTGCCGGAAGCATTATTGTACGTCAGCGCGGAACAAAATTCCACCCTGGAAAAAATGTCGGACTGGGTAGAGATTTTACTCTGTTCGCACTGTGCGACGGAACAGTTCAGTTTAAGAAAACTGAACGCCAGGTAAGCGTCCTTCCGGTTGCCTGATGTGATAGTTTTGTTTTGAAAATATTTAAAGCCCGGATACTTCTGGGCTTTTTTGTTATATACGGGTTGCAGTATGCACGGATGATGTTGATAGACCGGATTAAGAAAAGGTAAACAAATGTTTGTAGATAAAGCGAAAGTTATTGTAAAAGGCGGCGATGGCGGCAACGGTTGTTGCAGCTTCAGACGCGAAAAATTTGTGCCTAAAGGCGGTCCGGACGGCGGTGATGGCGGTGGCGGTGGAAATGTTATCCTGCGTACTTGCACTGGCGAGCAGAGCCTCGTTGATTTTGTTTACAACCGGCATTTTATGGCTGACCGCGGCCCGCATGGCAAAGGTAAAGATATGCACGGTCGCAAAGCCGGCGATATTATTTTGCGGGTTCCGGTCGGCACAGTTATCAGGAATGCTGAAACTGGCGAATTGATTGCAGACATGGACCAGGCGGATGTTGATTTCATTATTGCTCATGGCGGCAGAGGTGGACGCGGCAATGCCCGTTTTGCCACTGCTCATAACCGGGTTCCCAGAGAGAGTGAAGAAGGTTTGCCCGGCGAAGAATTGAATATAGAACTGGAACTTAAAACTATCGCCGATGTCGGTCTGGTCGGTTTTCCTAATGCCGGTAAATCCACATTGCTGGGAGCCGTTTCTCATGCTCACCCGAAAGTCGCGCCTTATCCGTTCACTACTTTGCATCCGGTGGTTGGCGTGGTGGAATTGCCCGGATATGGCCGGATGACAGTGGCGGATATTCCCGGATTGATTGATGGCGCACACGACAATGTCGGGCTCGGTCACGCTTTCCTCAAGCATATTGAGCGTACTCATGTGCTGGCATACGTATTGGATATGGGTGGAGTTGACGGACGGTTGCCGTGGGAAGATTTTCGTCATTTGCAAAATGAACTTGAATTGTATATGAAAGGTTTGTCCAAGCGCCCTGCGGTGATTGTGGCGAATAAGATGGACTTGCCGGCAAGCGCTGAAAATCTGGAACTGCTTCGCGATGAACTGGCTTCGGAAACGCTGGAAATTATTCCGGTCACCGCTTGTATTGGAGAACATATCGACACGTTCATCGAAAAAGTCCGGCAAATGGTTGCTGAATCAGTCGAAACGTACTGATTGAGTAATCTCCTAGCCGGAAACTGTACTTGCGAACGAAATCTACTGACGTGGTTGCAATTTTGCACCAAAAGTTTATATTGTTGCGCAACCCTTAGCGATGGGTGCTATTTTTCGGCCTTACAGGAGAATTGTTATGTATGAATGCATGAAATTTAAGAGAAGATTTTCGTATCTTATATTTGCCATTATATTCCTTTTTGCTTTATTCATTCGTCTTTACGGACTTCGTCGCGGGTGGATTTATGATGAAATATGGGGGTTGACATCATGGATGCAATGGAGCAACTGGGGTATTTTAAATATGTTAGACTACCAGAATAACCATCCGCTTAATACTGTTTTTATGAAGTACGGGAATATGTTTTTCGGCTTGAATTATTTTGCAATACGTTTTCATGATTTTATAGGCGGAGTTTTGCTGGTTCCAGCTGTTTATATGTTGACAATTGCTTTAGTTAAAAACAGATGGATTGCACTTTTATCTGCTGCTTTTGTAGCGACACATGGTGGTCTGATTTATTACTCTGAAGTTGCACGCGGATATTCGCTTGAGACTTTTCTCGTA
>JBAYVM010000289.1:0-4403 GCA_041674645.1 Victivallaceae bacterium
ATCAGCAGGCCGATTAGCAACTGCACAATAACGAACACAACAAATCCGTTAAATATTCCCCACCAGACACCGAGGTCAGATACACTGGCCCAACCTGCGGCAACCCCTGCTAAAATTGCAATCACTATTGTTAACATATTAAAACTTCACCTTTCCTGCTTCAAGTAACGTTATTATTTAAGATTTATTAAAATAGACCTTTGTCACACTTTTGCCAATCACGTTTATTTTTTGCGCCGCTGTTTCTGCTGTTGCTTCTTTTTCAGCTTAGCCAAACGCTTCTTCTTGTCCTGATCTTTTCTTGCTGCCGGTTCACTGCCGCCCAGGCCGCCAAGTCCTGCCATTCCACCGAGACCGGCCATGCCGTCCATTCCGCCCGGCATACCGCCGCCACCGCCGCCGCCGCCAAACAACCGGCTGAGCATTCCGGTTTTTTTCATCATTTTACGCATCAGATTAAATTGTTTAACCAGACCGCCAACATTTTCCAGCGACGTGCCGCTGCCTTTGGCAATACGCTTGCGCCGGGCAAAGTCAATAATATCAGGATTGGCGCGTTCCTCTTTGGTCATCGAAAGGATTGCGGCTTCCAACCGGGAAAAATGTTTGGGATCCATCGCGCTCATTGCGCCGGCCATCTGTTTGCCGCCAGGCAACATTTTCAGGATGGACTCAGCGCCGCCCAGCTTGGAAATCTGCCGCAACTGCGAGAGAAAATCGTCAAAATCAAACTGGTTCTTCTTTAATTTATTGCGAAGCTTTTCCGCTTCCTGCAAATCCAGTTCTTCCGCCGCTTTTTCCACCAGAGAAACCACGTCGCCCATACCGAGAATGCGTGACGCCATGCGGTCAGGATAGAAAACTTCAAGATTTTCTATTTTTTCGCCAGTACCAACATATTTAACCGGACAACCGGTAACTTTGCGAATTGACAACGCGGCGCCGCCGCGGGCGTCGCCGTCCAGTTTTGTCAGAATTAAACCTGTCAGACCAAGCGCTTTATGAAAATGTTCCGCGACCGATACCGCTTCCTGCCCTAACGCCGCATCCGCGACCAGCAGAATTTCATCGGCGCGTGCGGCTTGACTGATTAAAACCAGTTCACGCACCATGGCTTCATCAATCTGCAAACGGCCGGCCGTATCAATAATCACCACTTCCGCGTGCAACCGTTTTGCCTCTTCCACCGCATTCCGGGCAATCGCCGCCACATTCGAATTTCCCCGTTCCGCATAAACCGGAACATCAATCTCGCGACCAAGAAATTCCAACTGATCAATCGCCGCCGGACGATAAATATCACCCGCCGCCAGCAATACTTTCTTCTTGTTCTTCTTCAGTTGCAACGCCAGTTTGGCTGAAGTTGTGGTTTTGCCGCTGCCGTGCAATCCAACCATCATGATTACCGATGGTTTTGACGGCAGATTCAACGGCGCTTCCGCCTCGCCCATAAACTCCACCAGCCGGTCGTTGACAATCTTCACCACCTGTTGTCCCGGAGAAATGCTCCGCAAAACTTCCCGCCCAATGCAATCCTGCTTGACTGATTCAATAAATTCCTTGGCAACTTCAAGATTTACATCCGCTTCGAGCAATGCCAGCCGGATTTCACGCATCGCATCCGCGATATTCGTTTCGGTCAATCTCGACTGTCCGCGCAGCTTCTTAAACGCATCCTGCAATTTATCGCTTAATGATTCAAACATATTTTATCACCTTTAATCTGACGCGGCAAAAGCCGAACGCCGCGTTAAAAACCTTACAGCAAAATAAGAATGGGTAATATAACTTCAATCCAGTCAACTTCAAACAAGATTTTCCAAGGATTCGGAACTACTCAACGGTTGAATTTCCCGCGCTTATCTTGAGAGAAACTCAAAGGCCCTATTTATCCTCACCGCAAACTTCGTTCGCGTGATTAACCTGTTTACGGTAATCGCGCGGCGAAACCCCGTGCCGACGCTTGAAAACCCGACAGAAATATTCGCCGTGCTGAAATCCTGCCTTTGCCGCCACCTGCCGGATGGAAAACATCGACATCTCCAATAATTTTTCGGCCCGATTAAGCCGTTTACTCAACAATATTTCGCTGAAACCTTGTCCGAAATATTTTTTCAATAACTGAAAAGTTCTGGATTCGCTGAGCAACAAACGTTCCGCCAAATCAGACAACGCAATGTTTAAATGAAATTTTTGATTGAAAAAATCCTCAATTTGTTGTTTGCGGTCAGTCATTCTGGTTTCTGATGCCACCGCTTTCTGCAAGGCTTTTTCCAGTTGCCCGGCCAACAATGCCCCCATGGTCAAAATTCCGCTGAAATCAGTCGCAGACAGTTCCCGCAACCCGTCAACCAGCTTAACAATTTTTTCACTCCGTCCCAAAACCGGCGCAACCAGCGAACCTTTCGGCATAACCATACCAATATTCCGCTTAAAAGGCCCGATGAACATTACTCCGATATTGCGCTCATTCATGAATACCGGAATGACCGCTTCAACAATCCCGCAATGACACTGTTTCCAGAACGCCACCGGCTTCCGGGCAAGATGTCCCGCCACCGCCGCGCAGTCAAATTGCACACAACGCCTGTCCTGATTTTTATCCATATGCTTGAAAATCACGCAAAAAGGATTTAGATGGTAAATTGGCAGCTCAACAACATTTTCAACTATCTGTCCGGAAAAGTCGTGAACACAAATATGGCAATCATAAAGATGGCACGCCAGTTTGCAGCCGCGCTGAAATAGTTCAAGTTCTTCTTTATGATCCATTTTTTCGCCGCCTTATCTTGTGAATTATGGAATAATATATCAAAATTACCGGATAGTTCAACTTTTTCCAAAATAATAGCACTATAATAATCTTTAGTGGATTCCATTTTAGCAATTAACAAATCAGAGACAACAACATGAAAACTATATCTTACACTGGCGCACCGACTGAATTACCAGTAAATATCGAAGCGGAAGTAATCGTAATCGGGGCGGGACCGGGAGGCCTCGGCGCCGCCGTGGCAGCTGCACGTTCCGGAGCAGACACGGTATTGATTGAACGCTACTCAGCTCCCGGCGGAATGGCTTTTTCCGGCGAAGTCTCACCTTTCATGTGCAATCATGTCAATGACAAAAGCCTGGACCGGGGCGTTTATCTGGAATGGGTTGAACGCATCCAGTCGTATTTGCCTGGAGAAATCGCAGACGGCGAAGCCTTCTCTGCCCGCAACCGGATGATTCCCAAAGATATTGCGGCACTGGCGGCGGAAGATTTATTGCGCGACGCCGGAGTGAGATTGGTTTATCATCATCATTTATTTGACTGCATTAAAAAAGCGAACGCGATTGAAGCGGCAGTATTGTTTTCCAAATCCGGACTTTCCGCCACCCAAGGCGCTATATTTATTGATTGTTCCGGCGACGCCGATCTGGCAGCCAAAGCCGGATGCCAAATTGAATACGGCAACGCCGAAGGATTCTGCCAGCCGATGACGCTCTGTTTCAAGCTGGCAAACGTCAATTTTGACGACAGCAACCCGGATAATTTGACAAATTTACGCAAACAACTCACGGAAGTCTATATCGCCGCGAAAGAATCCGGCGAGGTCGATTGCCCGCGTGAAAATATTCTGATGTTTACGACGCACGACCCGACGGTTATGCACTTTAACACCACTCGCGTAATCAAACACAGCGCAATCAACGGTCTGGAATTGTCGGAAGCTGAAATAATCGCCCGTGACCAGATCAGGTCGCTGATAAAACTTTTCCAAGCCAAAGTTCCGGCAATGAAAAATGCCCGGCTGCATTCAATGGCCAGTCATATCGGAGTCCGCGAAAGCCGTCGCGTCATTGGTGAAAACTACATTGGTCTGGAAGCGTTTGAACGCCGGGCCAAATATCCTGACGCAATTGCGAAAGTTCGCTATCCGGTGGATATTCATAATCCCAGCGGAACCGGCACTGATTTACGGCATTTGCCTCCGGGCGAATGGTACGAAATTCCTTACGGCTGCATTGTGGCGAAAGGCGTTGACAATCTGTTAATCGGCGGCCGTCCGATTTCTGTTGACCATGGCTTGCACAGCAGTATGCGGGTAATGCCGCCGGCCTGTTCAGTCGGTCAGGCTGCGGGAATTGCCGCCGCCATGGCTTTGACGGCGAAAAAATTGCCGCGTGAACTCGATGGCGTTGAAGTTCGCAAACAATTGATTAAATTTGGAGCCGACCTGACCTGACAATTCAGCAAACCTTCGTGCCGTTAAACACGCTGAAAGAGTTAAGGGAGAAGTGACTGGTGACTGGTGACTGGTAACTGGTAACTGGTAACTGGTAACTGGTGACTGGTGTGAAGAGTGAAGAGTGAAGAGTGAAGAGTGAAGTGTGAAGTGTGAAGTGTGAAGTGTGAA
>JBAYVM010000290.1:0-4402 GCA_041674645.1 Victivallaceae bacterium
ACCGGAGATATGCAGAATGATTTCGATTATCGTTTCTCCAGCGAAGTATTTGATTCCGAAACCGGACTGGTGTATTATAACTTCCGGTATTACAGTCCGGAACTTGGCAGATGGCTAAGCAGAGATCCGCTTGAGGAAGCTGGAGGATGGAATTTGTATGGGATGGTAAATAATAACCCTGTTTATTTTTATGACCGCTACGGTCTTTTGTCATTCCCTTGGTATGGAAATTGGGGCGGCCCCGGCTGGGCAGGAGACCAATGGGTTAATGATGGATGGAATAATCCGGCATCTCCCAATTATGTACCCGGATTAACTAATGTTAGCCCGGCAGATGACTTAGATGCTTGTTACAAAAACCATGATATTTGTTATGAAAATTGTAGAAACAATAAGGAATGTTCTAAAGATAAAGATAGTTGTTTTAGTAAGTGTGACTATGCGTCGGTTCCTTGTCAGCTTAAAGCCTTGTTCGGCAACAATAACTGGAACGGCTACCTACAGGCAATTCCAGGAGCAATCGGATTGGGTGCGCAAGGAATAGGCCGGGATGGATGGAATGCCGCATCCAGCGCGGCCAGCAATGCGTGGAATGCCGCATCCAGCGCGGCCAACAATGCGTGGAGTGCGGCATCCAACGCAACATGGTAACCATCTGAAAATAATGATAAATAAATGATATTTCACAAAAGGAAAATTTCATGTTTAAATTTCTCAATAAAATAATGTTCATTGGCCTCGCATTAATATTATCGGGTTGTTCTGGATGCAATAGTGTTCCGGAACCAGCTTTTCTGACGGATAAGCCGAATGTCCATGCGGATTACAGTGAAGCCGACCAGATGAAAAACAAAAGATTATGTGAAGAATGCGCACAATTAGGTTGGTATTATCTAGGTAGCTATTTCAATAAACATTCTTTTATTCCAGCAATTAACAGGTCGTACATTGGGGATGCAATGCAGGATTTCAATTGGTGTTGGTCATTTGACAATGAAAACTATCAGGCTTATTGGGGGACGGGGGTGGTTCGGGGAGTACAGGCAACTTTTACCGACAATCCTTTGCTTGCAGAAAAATACTTGAAACAAAGTGTCGATTTTTTGCTTATGGCAATGAAACACCATGTGCCAGCGAATCAACTTAACCGTTTGCGCCTTGACTTGGCCAATGCTTACAATGGGCTGGGAGCATTTTATCTGCAAGCATCGAAAAAGAAACTGACCGATGCCAATCTTAAATTTGCGCGTGAGATTCTGCTTGATGTTACAAAGAAGGAACCTGAAAACGGGCGGGCATTTTTCCTTTTAGCCGCAACGTCTTTCTATCAAGGCAAATATGATAAAGCAAAACAGTTGGCTAAAGAGGCGCAAAATAGACACTTCAAAGTGCCGGAAGATTTTCTTAAGGAACTTTCAAGCAAAATTGCCGAAGACCGGGAGTAGATTTTCCAATATTCTGACTTCGTGTACATTTCAATTACTCAAATAAAATTTATACAACAGGAGAACTTATGAGCGCGGGGTCAAGCTTTAGCTTTTGTGTTTTCATGCGACAATTTTAGCTTGACTAACAATTATTCAGATGGTGCTTAGCCCAACTCCAGCAGTGGACATCGGGGTAGAGCTTTAGAATCTCTGGTAGCAGATTTTTGTGTTTTCTTATAGAACAGAACGTAAATCAGTGTGTATTAACAGACTCAAAATGTTGCGAAAATGTACGCTGATTAAGGTTCGGGGCAATAGAGTGAAAGTAATGTATTTTAGCAAAATATGTTTGTTAGATTAGATTTCTTAATGTATTTCAGATTTGTCGTTTAAAAGTTTGAGCCGGACTTTCAGAACGGGTGGTCAGTGCGACTGACAGCGTAGTAGCTTGGCTTTGTAGCACAATCATAAATAAAAAGATGGGAAGAAGAGATTTTAGTTCAATATTTTGACTGACTTCTAAGTAAAAAATTAAATATAAAGGATACGATTATGTCAAAGAAGATTTTGCCGGGGCTGATGGTTTTAGCTTGCTGCTGGAGCGGCTTTGCGGAAGAGCCTGCCAAGGCGGCAATGCCGGAGAAGAAAGTTGAAGCCGCCACAAATGCGACAACGGCAAAACCCGCAGAAGTTGCGTTGCCGGACAATATTAAATTGATTATTGGTCAGGGCGAAACCAGAAACTATTATGTGCGTTTTCGCGAGATTCATAAATTGCGAAAGCATTTGTCGCAGGAACAGGTTGACGCGTTGTACAAGTTTTTGTATGAAAAGCTGGACAAACAGGAATTGCCGGATTTGCAGTTTAACGGATTGAAAAACGAAATAGTTCTGGAACTGATGAAGCAGACCGTCAAGCCGGAAGCATTGTCCGGACATCTGGTCGCCATGTATTACGATAAATCATTCGACCCGACCTGGCGCGACTATTGCGTGCAGTTCTTCGGCAAATGGTACGAACAGGCTCCCCGCAACGACGCCCGCCAGGCAATGGTCAAAGGTTTGTACGACGCGTTGAAAGAACGCAACAGCAGTCTCGACGGCACCGCCATCACCATGCTTTGCCATCTGACGCATCTCAAGGAGTTCGACAAGGATAAGATTGGCGCTATGGCTTATGATTTGATGACCGCGCCCGATTGCGCCAACTCCGGCAAAACCGCTTAGTAGCGCCAGGTTTAGCCTTAAGCCGGCGAAATACTGCCCCCAATGAACACAAGAAAGAGATTTATCCACGAATGACACTAAATTACACGAAAGTGGTGTAGTGGGCTCGCTCTGCGAGGCGGTTTTCCTGATGTAGCGGGCTCGCTCTGCGAGACAGTATTCCTGGTGTAGTGGGCTCGCTCTGCGAGGCAGTTTTCCTGATGTAGTGGGCTCGCTCTGCGAGGCAGTTTTCCTGATGTAGTGGGCTCGCTCTGCGAGGCAGTATTCCAGGTGTAGTGGGCTCGCTCTGCGAGGCAGTATTCCAGGTGTAGTGGGCTCGCTCTGCGAGGCGGTATTTTGAATTCATCCGCGTTCTCAGTGGCCTCTGCGGTGAAATGTCTTGCGCGCTTTGCGATTTTGCGATTCTCAGATTGCCGGCAATGAGATTGGCGTCTGATGAACTTGATAATATTGTGTGGAAGATTATATTTGAGTCTTAACAAAATGCTGGAGTAAAAAGCAATGCAGAGGCGGGAGAAACAATGGGCTATTGTACTAAAACACAAAAACTAAAATCTACCACCGACGGATCAATTATGACGTGCAAATGAATAACAGTATTTTACTCGTTATTTCGGAGCAATATCAATCATTAAAACCTTGATACTCTAAAATGTTATATTATACTCTATAAGTTTAAGATTTTAACTTTGATTGCGTAATTAATTTCACATGAGGAATGAATTATGTCTGATTTGATGCCGGTTGAAAGAATTGAAAGCAAAATACTGCTCATTCGAGGGCAGAAAGTCTTACTAGATCGTGATTTGGCGGAATTGTATCAAGTCTCGACCAAAGCCTTTAATCAAGCCGTAAAAAGGAACCAATCAAGATTCCCGTTAAACTTCATGTTTCAGCTTACCGGAACGGAAAAGAACGAACTGGTCACAAATTGTGACCGGCTTGATAAACTTAAATATTCCAGCGTTTTACCTTATGTTTTTACTGAACATGGAGCTTTGATGTCAGCCACTGTTTTAAATTCAGAAAGAGCAATAAATGTAAGCATTTTAATAGTTGAAGCTTTTATCAGAATGCGTGAACTGCTTATGAATAATGCTAAAATGACAGAAAAATTAAAAGATATTGAAGATCGCATGGATACGCAGGAAATGAATACCATCATCATCATGGATAAACTGCGAGCGCTGACTAATCCGACACAGAATAAAACACAAAAAATAGGTTTTGACGCAAAGAAATAATTTATGGCATGCAGAAAGTTACAACTGCAAGATTATTTTTGGCTGATTGTTCCGGAATCAGAAAATCATGTCTGCATAAGTTACGACGAACTCGGCAACCTGATTAGAACCGGTCTTGACGTTAATGCCAATGGAACGCTGGATTTGGCGTCAACTGACCGCATTTCTGAACAGGAAACTATCTTTGCCCAAGAAAGCGGCGACTGGTGGCAGGTTAAAACCAGTAAAGTTTATGCGACCGACAACAGCGACGCTATCACCGTCACCGGCATACAGAAAAACCGTTTCAGCGGATTTGCCGGCAATGTTGTTGCTGAAGCTAAGTCTGTTGACATCAACGGGAATGTAACTACCCAAACCACCGCCGTTGACCGGAATAGCAAAACCGTTACCACGACTGTCTCCAATCCGACATCATCTGTGGCGGCGCAAACTGTCGCCGTCAATGGTTTGAAAACGTCTGAACGCACCGCGACTAATCTGACTTATGCGTTCAGCTATGAC
>JBAYVM010000291.1:0-4391 GCA_041674645.1 Victivallaceae bacterium
CTTGCACGCGAGGATGCCACACCAACCGTTCTCGACGGAGCGAGCCCCTCCGCAACTAACTTTTCAACCTTAATTACCCTCTTCGCGTTCTCCGCGCTTCCCGCCTGTGGCGGACAAGCCGCGTGAGACATGCACATTTTTTTGAATAAACGACTTGCAATTTATTAAGACTAGGCTAGTTTAACGTTTTCTTAAATATTTATTATTAATGAATATTAAAACCTTAATCCGCTATATGCTGGATTTATGTTTTGCCGGTAATGGTGAAAACCGGGGCAGAGCAGACCCATGAGGTTTCGGACTGAAATAGCTTTTTATTTCATGTTCCTTGCCAGGATTTTAAGGTTTTAATAAAAAAACTGGAAGAAGGACATGGATATGCCGCAAAATATTTGCATTTTTTCCGGTTCTGCACATCCCAAATTGTCGCAGAACATAGCGGAATACCTTGGCACTCCGCTTGGCAAAGTCAATCTTACCCGTTTTCCCGATGGAGAAATATTTGTCCAGTTTGAGGAAAATATCCGTCGGGCTGACGTGTTCATCATTCAACCGACTTGTACTCAGCCGAACGAATATCTGATGGAATTGTTGATTATGATGGATGCCGCCAAACGCGCTTCAGCAGGCAGAGTCACCGCCGTGCTGCCGTTCTACGGCTATGCCCGCCAGGATCGCAAAGACCGTCCAAGAGTTCCAATTACCGCCAAACTGGTCGCCAATCTGTTGACCGTTGCCGGAGCCAACCGGATTATATCAATGGATTTGCATTCCCAACAGATTCAAGGCTTTTTTGATATTCCGGTGGATCATCTTTATGCCCGTCCAGTGATAGTTCCCTATCTCAAGAAACGGCTTGGACCTGACCCGGTGGTCGTATCTCCGGATTCAGGCAGCGTAAAAATGGCGCAATCCTACTGCGATGAATTGAATGCCGGAATGGCGATTATTGCCAAACGGCGGCTCAACGCCACTTCCGTTGCGTCATCCCATCTGGTCGGCGATGTAAAAGGAAAAACCTGTGTTATTACTGATGACTTAACCTCGACCGCCGGTACGCTCTGTGCCGCTGTCGATATAGTAAAAAAAGCCGGAGCCAGCAGGATATTTGTTTCAGTATCCCATTGCCTGCTCACCGATGAAGGCAAAAAACGTCTCCGGGAAAATGCATCTATCGAAGAAATTATCACCACCGACGGAGTTCCAGTCTTAGACGATCTTGATGGGAAGATTAAGATTCTGAGCGTAGCTCCGTTACTTGGCGAAGCAATCAGACGGATTCACGAAGGGAAGTCAGTATCTTCTCTTTTTAAAGTCAAGAAGCACGACTGATAAACGAAACATACTAAATAACTGAAGGAAAGGAAAAGTATGAGCACAGTAAGTCACGAAATTGCGGTAACCCCGCGCACAGAATGTGGCAAAGGGCCATCGCGGCGCGCCAGACACCAGAAGCTGGTGCCGGTAGTTGTTTACAGCAAAGGGAAAGAAAGTAAAAATTTCTTTCTGCAAGCCAAAGAATGGGAAGTTTTGTCCAAGCACGATTTCAATCTGCTGACGCTGATTGACGGCAAAAACAAAATTTCCGCCATCGTCAAAGAAGTCCAAGTCAACTACATGAAGAGCTATGTGATTCACATTGATTTTCAAGAAGTGAACATGACAGAAGAACTCCATTCTTCTGTCAGCATCCATGCTCTGCCAGGCGATCCGGCAGCACTCTCCGTGGGTGGAATTCTTGAACAGTCGCTGCATACAATCGAAGTTGCCTGCCTGCCTAATAAGCTGCCGGAAGCAATTTTTGTTGACATCAGCCAGCTGGCAATGGGTCATGCCATGCATGTAAAAGATTTGGTAATGCCGGAAGGCGTCAGAGCTCTCACTGATCCGGACGCGTTGGTTTACCATATCATGAAACAGGCAGCAGCAGCTTCTGAAGAAGCCACGGCTGCAACAGTCGCAGTAGCAGCAGCAGCAACAACGACAACAGAAGCAAAGAAATAATTTTTTAAGGTAATACGCGGCGGAATAATCTGCCGGAAAAGCGGAATGAGTAACAGCGAACAAAATCGGATATGCCTGATTGCAGGCCTCGGCAACCCCGGGGACAAGTACAACGGCACCAGACACAATGTCGGTTTTGATGCAGTTACCGCTCTTCTGGAGAATCTGCCGGGAAGTTTTGAACAAAAAACAGGATTCAACAGCATTTACTGGAAAGGTCGTTTCAAAGGACATCGGCTGATATTGCAGAAACCGATGACTTTTATGAATCTTAGCGGCGAGGCTGTATCAGGCCTGGCGGAAGCAAAAAAAATTCTTCCGTCCGAAATGATGCTGATCTATGACGACATGGATTTGCCGCTGGGGAGAATCAGAATCAGGAAAACCGGCAGTAGCGCCGGTCACCGTGGAGCGGAATCAGTAATTGAACATCTCCACACTGAGGCATTCCCCAGAATAAGAATCGGAATCGGCCGCAAGTCACGGGAAGATCACCTTGACCATGTTTTGTCAAAGTTTCATCAGGATGAACAAGACAGATATGAGCGAGTTATCAAAACGATAGTAGATGCGGTGTTACTGGGTCTGTCCAGAGGAATTGATGAAGCCATGAATCGTTACAACGGCTTGTCCCTGGCGGAAGCAGCAGAAAAAAACATTGCCGGAAACACTCCCGGCAGCTAAACAAAAAAAATGGAGGAACAGGTTTTGAAAAAATACGAAGCCGTATTTATTCTGGACATCCGCAAAGTTGAGGATGAAGGAGATGCGTTTACCAAGGAATTAACCGCGCTGATTAAGGATTTGGGCGGAGAAATGCAGGAAGCAATTCCAATGGGACGTCATCAGTTCGCTTATGAAATCAAAAAACGTAAAGCCGGTATCTACTGGAATTACATTTTTGAATCCGATCCGGCAAAACTCATTGCCATAAAAGAAAAATTCATTCTTGATGAACGTGTCATTCGCAATATGATTATCAATTATGACCGTCCGGAAAACGCACAGGCTGCAAAACCGCTGTCTGATGACTAATTCCGCCGGTCGGGGGAGAACACACTATGGCTTCTTTAAACAAAGTATTTCTGCTCGGCAACCTGACTCGTGAGCCTGATCTCCGGTATACTCCCGGTGGCGCGGCAGTCTGTGAATTCGGACTGGCAGTCAATCGCAAGTTTATATCGAATAATCAGGAAAAAGAAGAAGTCTGCTTCGTAGAAATCGTTGTCTGGGGCAAACAAGCGGAATCATGCGGACGCTACCTGGAAAAGGGCTCAACTGCATTGATTGAAGGCAGATTGCAATTAGACCAATGGGAAGATAAAGATTCCGGGTCAAAGCGGTCACGGCTCAGAATTGTGGCGGACCGGGTGCAGTTTGTCGGCAGAAAAACCGGCAGTGAACCCGCCTACGAACAGAACCAGGACGGAGCGCACCATCAACCGTCGGCCTATCAGCCCAGACCACCGCAGCAGCCGTATGCTCAACAACAGAAGCCGCCGGCAGCAGCGCCTCAAGGAAGGCCATTCCCCCCGATGCCCGAAGATGCGTTCAATAACGTGGATGAAGTTGAAGACGACATCCCGTTTTAGTCCTCAAAGAACGTAATAAAAAAATAAGAACAATCAGAATAATCAAAAAACAAGAAAAAGAAAGGTAAAGCAAATGCAAAGAAGACCAGCACGCAGAAAACGGGCCAGCAAACCAAAAATTTGCCGTTTTTGCGAAGAAAAAATTTATTACATCGATTTCAAAGATGCCGAAACCCTGAAAAAGTTTCAGACCGAGAATGGAAAAATTCTTCCTCGCAGAATTACTGGCACCTGCCTGATTCATCAGAAGATGCTCAGTTCCGCCATCAAACGCGCCAGAATAATCAGTCTCGTATTATAAGTTAAGGAGTGAGAAATAATGGCTAATACAAAATTAGTGTTAATTGAAGACGTCGAAAATCTGGGTAAATCTGGCGATGAAGTCAGCGTTGCTCCGGGTTTTGCCAGAAATTATCTGCTCCCGAACGGCCTGGCGACCAAAGCCACTGCCGGAACGCTCAGAATGATTGCGTCAAAGAAAGAGAAAGTCGAACAGAACCGGCAAATCGAGCATGAAAATGCTAAAACCCTTGCAACTAAGATTGCTGAGACCGAGATTTCAATTCAGATGCAAGCCTCTGATGACGATCAGCTCTTTGGTTCAGTCAATGCCAGAAACATTGCCGAAAAAATGGCAGAAGCCGGCATTAACGTTGAATATCAGCGCATTAAGCTGGATGAACCGATTAAGAAGCTTGGCATGTACACTGTTGACGTGAAACTTCACGCCGATGTTGTTGCCAGCGCCAAAATTTGGGTTGTCCGCGCCTGATGGCTATGACTGGAAAAAAAGAC
>JBAYVM010000292.1:0-4386 GCA_041674645.1 Victivallaceae bacterium
CCAAAGCCAGTCTTCCTGCCACTTTACTGCCGGATTATTCACAATTTCCACTTTAAATGCGCGATAACCGCAAGTAGCGTCAGTCAACTTTTTAAAAAAAAGCAACCAGATTAATGCATTTACCACCAAGGGGATGGAGATTCTTCTGAACAATGGCAAATTGGGAGAATCGCCGCCGTCCAGAAAACGCGATCCGGTAACATAGTCAGCCTCACCGTTTTTGATTGGATCGATAATCCGACTCATCTGTTCCGGTATCATCTTGCCGTTGCCAGCCATATTGACAACGATTTCACAGTTGCGTTTAAGCGCCTCTTCCACGCCAATTTTCAATGCGTATCCGATGCCGTAATTCTTTCCTAGTCGGATACATTCAAAACCAGACTGGTCAATAATTTCTGATGACCCGTCAGTACTGCCGTTGTCAACAATGATAAACACATCTGCCGGCATAGTTTTTTTGCATCGTTCCAGAAGATTCGGAAGTTGTTCTCGCTGATTATAAACCGGCATTATACATAAAGTTCGCATCGCGATTTTCCTGTCTATTTCAACAGTTCAAGCAACGTGTTGCATACGGTTGATACTTCTTCTCCGGTCATTTCCGGGAACATCGGTAGCGAAATAATTTGATCAGCCACTTGCGTTGAAATAGGAAAGGATTTTCTGGCAAATTCCATATTGGCGTATACTTTCTGCTTATGCACAGGAACCGGATAATGAATTCCGGCGAATATTCCTGCCTCGTTCAACTTCTGCAACAGTTCGTCGCGGTTCCGGTCTTTAAGCCTGATCACAAAAAGATGATAATTCTGAAAACTTCCATCCGGGGCTTCCGCAGGCAACACAATTGTTTCGCAATCCTTGAGTTGGGCTCGATATTGACTGGCAAGCTGATTGCGTGCATGATTCCATTCGTCAAGATGTTTAAGTTTGAAATCAAGAATTGCCGCTTGAACTGTGTCAAGCCTGGAATTGCCGCCTTCGCGGTCATGTATGTACTTTACTTTTCCACCCCAGTTTCGTAGTGCCCGAATTTCATCAGCAAGGGTGTCATCGTTAGTCGCCACAGCTCCGCCGTCTCCAAATGCGCCCAGATTTTTTCCGGGGTAAAAACTGAATCCTGAACCAATGCCCATGCTGCCACATTTTGCTCTGCGGCAGATACTTCCGTGAGCCTGGCAGGCATCTTCCACAATTATGGTTTTTGCGCCGAATTTACGTTCAATTGCAGAAATATCATAAGGATAACCGTAAAGATGAACCGGCAGCACCACGTCTGGCGTCGGTCCGTCATAGTTGTCAACGTCTATCTGATAAGTTTTTTCATCAATATCGCATAAGGCAATCTTGCCTCCGGCGTTGACTATGGCTAGTGCGGTGGCGATAAAAGTATTATTCTGAGTCAGCACCGTCTTGCCATTAACGCCGTAAGCCTTAAGTAGCAAAGTAAGGGCATCTGTTCCTGAGCCTACGCCTATAACATGTTTCACGCCGAGATATTCGGAAAAATTATCTTCAAACTCGTTCAATGCTTTTCCCATAACAAACTGACAGGATGAAGCTGTTGCCACCAGCAGACGGTTATAGTCATTCTGATATTTTTGATAATTACGTTGCAAATTAACAAGCGGAATGCCCATATTTCAATACCTTAACTCATAAGTTCATTATAGATAACCAAATTCAGACACTATACAACAGGAACAGTAAAAAACAGTCAATCAATTATTCATGCAGCTCTGAAGAATCATTATTCGTTTTTTTGCTATATAATGTTGTGCGCAAGTTTTTACGTTAATAAATTACCGAATTGCAGAATTGGGTTGCCTGTTGTATGATTGAGATAACAGCCAACCGTATGTGCCAGCAATTTTCTTCCTGCTAACAGTCAGGGCCATAAATCTCTTGCTCTGAACTCTTTTATCTTGAATCTTCGGCTTAATTGTCTGATAGCAGTCTTCACGATTATAATGGTTGCTGAATCAGTCGAAACGTACTGATTATTGATTGCAGAGTAAATCTATTTCGCCGGTTTAACACGAAACTTTACGCTACTTTATTTCTTTTTTTACGCTGGCCAGTTTGACACTTTCAACTTTCACCGCCTGCCGGCAGGATTAAAAACCCGGTAAAATCTGTTGGCGGTTGTTGCATAGAACAGAATTAATGATAATATTTCTTGTCCGATAAGAAAAAGAAAATCATTGTGCGGTTTTTATAATTAATTTTTACCACGGCGGAATATGGCAGTTTATTTCATAACCGGAATCGACACCGATACCGGAAAATCATACGCGACAGGGTTGCTGGCGCGGTATTTGTTAAAGCTGGGTAAGCGGGTTATCTCCCAGAAGCTGGCGCAAACCGGTTGTCAGGGAATTTCTGAAGATATTCTACTGCACCGGAAATTGATGGGAACGGAATTGTTTTCTGAAGATACCGCCGGGCTGACTTGTCCTTATGTGTTTAAATTTCCCGCCTCGCCGCATCTGGCCGCCGAGTTGGAAAACAAAGAAATTAATCCGCAGGTAATCACTGCCGCCACGGAAAAGCTGCAAACTGTTTACGATATTGTGCTGCTCGAAGGCGCTGGAGGATTGCATGTTCCGTTGACCAGAAATTATTTAACCGCAGATTATGTTCAGGAACGCGGTTATCCGTTGCTGCTGGTCAGTTCCGGACGACTGGGCAGCATTAATCATACGCTGCTGACGCTGGAAGCCGCCAGAAATCGCGGCATCCGGGTCGCGGGAATTATTTACAACCTTTATCCGCCGGCAGACCGGACAATTTCCATGGATTCAGAAAAAGTAATGCGGGCAGCACTGAAAAAATACGGATTCCCGGAAATTATAATTGAAATGCCAATCGTAAAAACTTACGCGGCGCTGCCGGAAATAGATTTTTCACCGTTGTTTGCAGGAGAATGAAATGGATCATCTGGACATAAAAGCCATGTTGGATTTTGACCGGGAACATATCTGGCATCCATATACGTCAATGACCGCGCCGTTGCCGGTTTATCCGGTGGAATCCGCCTCAGGCGTGACTTTGAAACTGGCGGACGGCCGCGAACTGATTGACGGCATGTCTTCGTGGTGGGCGGCCGTTCATGGTTATAATCATCCGAAACTCAACGCTGCACTCACGGCGCAACTTGATAAAATGTCGCATGTGATGTTCGGCGGCATCACTCACGCTCCGGCGGTGGAACTCTGCCGCCGATTAGTGAAAATTACGCCCGAGCCACTGGAAAAAGTTTTTCTGGCGGACTCCGGTTCGGTTAGCGTTGAAGTTGCTATAAAAATGGCGTTGCAATATTGGCAGGCGAAAGGTCTTCCGAAGAAAAATCGGCTGTTGACGGTACGTTCTGGTTATCACGGCGATACATTCGGAGCAATGGCGGTTTGCGATCCGGAAACCGGAATGCATTCACTGTTTACTGGAGTTATGGCGAAACATATTTTTGCCGAAGCTCCAGCCTGCGGCTTTTACGATACCTGGAAAGATGGATACATCGCGGATTTGCGGCAGAAATTGCTCGCGGAACCGGAACAAATTGCGGCGGTCATTATCGAACCGGTCGTGCAGGGCGCGGGCGGAATGCGTTTTTACTCGCCGCAATATCTGGTTGAACTGGCAAAGTTGTGCAAAGAAAACCATATTTTGCTGATTTTTGATGAAATAGCCACCGGTTTCGGGCGGACGGGAAAACTTTTTGCCTGCGAACAGGCCGGCGTCTGTCCGGATATTATGTGCGTAGGCAAAGCTTTGACTGGCGGCTATATGACGATGGCGGCAGTGTTGGCGACGGATGAAGTGGCTCAGGCCATTTCCGGCGCGGAGCCCGGCGTGTTTATGCACGGACCGACGTTCATGGGCAACCCGCTGGCGTGTGCGGTTGCCGCCGCTTCTATCGATTTGCTGTTTGAATCCGGCTGGCAGAAAAATGTGCAAAACATCGAAACTCAACTCAAAGCGGAACTTTTTCCAGCTCTGGAATTCCCCGGCGTGGCTGATGTCCGGGTATTAGGCGCAATCGGGGTGATTGAAATGAAACAGCCGGTTAAAATGGCCTGGATGCAACGGCGTTTTGTTGAAGAAGGCGTCTGGATTCGCCCGTTCGGAAAACTGGTTTATGTCATGCCGCCGTACATTATTCGTCCTGACGAACTTTCCCGGCTGACCGCCGCATTGCTTAAAGTTGTTGCCGAAGTGTGAATACATTAAAAGTTGCTAAGCAAGAAAAACAAGAAAAATGACTTGCCACGAATCGCACGAAAACTCACGAAAAGTGGTGTGGCCGCCTAGCTCTGCGAGGAGATTTTTCGGATATTATCCGCCGGGACGGACACGCTGGCAAAATGTCTATTTTGGCGAATC
>JBAYVM010000293.1:0-4380 GCA_041674645.1 Victivallaceae bacterium
ATAGTCTGCCCGCCTATCCTGATAGCCGCGACACCGGTCGGGGCCAGTACTACTATATTTTTAGACGTATTGGCCTTAAAATAATTTAAAAGCGTTGATTTGCCAGTACCCGCTTTTCCTGTAACAAACAAGTTGCCGCGGGTATTCTCCATAAGATCAAACGCGGCCTTAAATTCATCATTTAGGTCAAAGTTTTCCGGCAGGTCGTCAGCGGAAAGGTCATTAATCGTTTTTAGTTTTTCCAACAACTGCTCCAGACTTTTTGCGGAATCATCTTCCGCAACCGCCAAAAACATATCTTCAAGCTTCATTTCTGTCATAATTAAATACGGTCCGTTCTTTCTAATAGTATTAATTCTGAAAACAACCATCCGCCCGGGGCGGACTTAACAATTTCAATTTATAATCAAGTAAAGCTGATATTATAAAATAAGATACCGACAAATCAAATCAAAAACCGGATTTTTAACGTCAATCTCTTAAACTGCTGGTCAATGTCTGCCGGTGCTGCCAAATCCGCCAGCTCCGCGCCCGGAATCCGCCAACTGTTCGACTTTGACAAAATCCACCTCCGGCAATTCACAAATCACCATCTGCGCCACCCGTTCACCGCGCTTGATGTGAAAAGTTTCCCGTCCGTGATTATACATGATAATTCCGACTTCCCCGCGATAACCGGCGTCAATTGTGCCGGGAGAATTGGTCAGGGTCAAATCGTGTTTCAACGCCAGTCCGCTGCGCGGCCGCACTTGAGCTTCAAAACCGACGGGAAGTTCGATAAACAATCCGGTCTGAACCAGCAGACTGCGTCCCGGAACCAGGTCAATTTCCACCCGCGACTTCAAATCAAACGCCGCGTCATCGTGATGTGCTTTTTGCGGACAAAGGTCTTCGCAGCCTTCCGCCATGGTAAATTTTACAGTAACTTTTGTTGCCATATCATCTCCGAAGATTTGTGACTAATTTGCATTTCCATTTAATTTGAAGTACTTTATCGCTGTTGGAGAATATTTCAATCGTGTTTGACAAATTGTTATTGTATTAAGCGGAATATACTTATGCAGATAATCGAGTTACTTCAGTCGGCATTCGGCTCGGATGTGTCAGACCTGTTCATCATCGCTGACAAAACCCCGTATTTCAGAAAATTAGGCAAAGTCATCCCTGCCGACAACACTCCGGTTACAGTTCAGGCGATTGATGATTTCCGCCGCGAACTGCTGTTGCCGGAGGCGGAACGCAAATTCCATGACGAAGGCAGTTTCGACGCCGGGCTGACGATTGGCAAAGAACAACGTTTCCGGCTGAATTTTCTCATGCAGCAGGGCAAACCGGGCATCGTCGCCAGACCGGTTCCCATCGGCAGCGATCTCTCATTCAAAAAACTCAATCTGCCCGCCCCGGTGCTGGAACTGGCGGAAAAACCCCGCGGCCTGATTCTCGTCGCCGGTTCCGCCGGCAGTGGCAAATCCACCACCCTCGCCGCCATGATTAATCATATCAACAACAATTTTGAAAAACATATCGTCACCATCGAAGACCCGATTGAATACATTCATCGCGACAACAAAAGCCTTATCACTCAGCGTGAAGTCGGCGCCGATACCGTCAGCTTCGCCGACGGACTGCGCAATGTCGTCCGCGAAAGCCCGGATGTCATTGTAGTCGGAGAAATGCGCGACCTTTCAACTATGCAAACCGCCATCTCCGCCGCCCTCACCGGACATCTCGTAATTTCAACCATTCATACCGCCGACACTGTTCAGTCCATTGAACGCATTATCAACTATTTCCCGGAACATCTGCGTAAACAGGCTGCGGATGACCTCGCGCTCGCCATTCAAGGCGTTATCGCTCAACGCCTGCTGCCAATGGCTGACGACAAAGGCATGGTTCCGGCGGTCGAAATCCTGAAAACCACCCCCATGATCAGAAATATGATTGCGGAACGTAATTTCAGCGGCCTCGAAGAAGCGATTAAACGCGGCCAGGAAGAAGGCATGGTTACCTTCAACCGCGCGATTTTCTCGCTCGTTAAAGAACAAAAAATCAGTCTGGAAACCGGCGCGCTTGCTGCTTCCAACAGCGAAGAATTTATGCTGTTGGCGCGCGGCATGGAAAGCGGAATCGAAACTTTCCGCGACCAGTTTGGCAAAGAGGAATCCGACAGCGCCGAAATGAACATGAAACGCCTGTTGCATTCCGCGATACGCAACAACGCCAGCGACCTCATTGTCACCGCTGGCTCCCGGCCAATGCTCCGCGTGGACGGTGAACTTGTTCCGCTCGACACCGAATCACTGACGCCCATCGACACCCAGCGCCTGCTGTTCAGTCTGCTGTCGCCGCGTCAGCGCGGAGAATTTGAATCTTCCAGGGAAATTGACTTCGCCTTGTCGATTATGATGAAACTTGATAAAGAACAAAAAGATAACGTCCAGTACCGCTTCCGGGTGAATGGTTTTTATCAACGCGGCTACGTCGGAACCGCCATCCGGGTTATTCCGCAACGCATTCTCACTCCGGAAGAACTGAAAATTCCGCCGGCAATCGTCAGCCTGACCGACAAAAAACACGGCTTAATCCTGGTCACCGGCCCCACCGGGCACGGCAAAAGCACCACGCTGGCCAGCCTCATTGACCAGATTAATGCCCATCGCGGCTGCCATATTATCACCGTCGAAGACCCGATTGAATACGTTCACTCCAACCGCATGGCGGTAGTTGAACAACGTGAAGTCCATGCCGACACGCTGAGCTTTGCCAACGCTTTGAAATATGTTCTGCGCCAGGACCCGGATGTCATTCTCGTTGGAGAAATGCGCGATACTGAAACCATCGCCGCCGCCCTCACCGCTGCGGAAACCGGACATCTCGTGCTCGCAACACTTCACACCAACAGCGCCCCGCAAAGCATCGACCGGATTATCGACTCATTCCCCGCGGCGCAACAAAATCAGATAAAACTTCAGCTCGCCGGAACCATTCTCGGCATCATCTCGCAAAGACTGATTCCAAATAAAAAAGGCGACGGCCGCGTACCGGCGTTTGAAGTAATGATTGGCACTCCCCCAGTCCAGTCGCTCATCCGCGACGGCAAAACCAGTCAGTTACAGTCAGTCATTGAAACCAGTTTTAAAGACGGCATGATTACCATGGACAAAGCCTTGCAGGAATTGTACAGCAAAGACCTCATCTCTAAAGAAAATTATAACAGTTTGAACCGAAACTTTAAAACCACCAAAGGATTTTAACATGAATAGAATAGGACACGGCTTTGATGTGCACCGGCTGGTTCCGGATCGCCCGCTGATTTTGTGCGGAGTGAATATCCCGCATCACCTCGGACTTGAAGGCCACAGCGACGCCGATGTTGCCGTTCACGCTCTCATCGACGCCCTCATCGGAGCCCTCGCGCTGGGCGACATCGGACAATGGTATCCCGACAACGACCCGGCGTATAAAAACGCCAACAGCATTCAACTGCTGGCAAATGTTCTGAACGATGAACATTTCGACCCGTACGAAATTATGAATATCGACATCACCATCGTGGCTGAACGCCCCAAAATCATGCCGTACATTGATCAGATGAGACTGAACCTCGCGGAAGTCCTCGACTGCGCTCCCGACCGCGTTTCCGTCAAAGCCACCACCACCGAAGGCCTCGGTTACTGCGGACGCGAAGAAGGCATCGCCGCCACCGCCGTCGTCCTCCTCGGAAAATAAAAGTTAACCCAGCATAGCAAAAAAAGGAAGGCTTGCATATGGATGAATTACCAAAATTTAATGAAACGTTTATGCCCATCCTTGAAGTCTTAAGTGATGGTGCAGTTCTTCATCATAGAGAGTTGATTAAACGGGTTGAGGAAACCTATTATGCCAATCTTCCAAGCGAATTACGAGAACAGAAAACCAAAAGTGGCGATTCCTTACTGAGAAACCGGATTGGCTGGGGGAAATCATACTTAAAAAAAGGTGAATTTGTCCATTACCCGAAACGAGGGATGGTGCAAATTACCCCGAAAGGTCACGATGCGTGCAAAAAGAAACTCCAATTGAACGATGTCACCGCTAACTTTTTAGACTTTTACGACAACGAGCGTTCAAAAAATATCCAAGACGCTGAAATGACGGGCGCATCCCCCCAGGATCTCATTGATTCCGGTTTTGCGGCCATTGAAACTCAAGTCAAGAGTGAATTGCTTGAGAAATTGAAGAGTATCGATCCCTATTACTTTGAAAAAGTCATCTTACTGCTCTTGAAAAAAATGGGATATGGAGACTTTATTGAAACGTCAAAATCTGGAGATGGTGGCATTGACGGTATCATTAATCAAGATCAATTAGGGCTGGAAAAAATCTACATTCAGGCAAAAC
>JBAYVM010000294.1:0-4370 GCA_041674645.1 Victivallaceae bacterium
AGAGAGCGTGTCAGGCAGATTCAGAATCAAGCGCTCAGCAAGCTGAAATCAATGCTGGCGGATGAAGCTGGATTTGCCAGCGATTAATTATTAGTATATAAATAAAAACTTCTAACACTGATAAAGGGGGTGAGAAAAACATGCCAATAACTACAGAAGTTCGCGTAAAAAAAGGCGAAGCCATTGACCGTGCTCTGCGCCGGCTGAAAAAGAAGCTGGACAAGGAAGGTACCTTGAAAGAGCTGCGCAATCGCAGACACTTTGAAAAGCCCAGCGAAGTAAAACGTAGAAAGAGCCAGAGAAAAGGCTGATGCCAATTTCTGGTCTGCTATAGATTTTCGGCCGAAAAAGCTGAAAGTCGCTGCTAGAAACCTCCTGTTTTGCAGGAGGTTTTTTTATTTCAGCAATCCATATCCGGCCAGTTCAGCATAAAAACGCCGTGAACTTGAATCGAACGACTTTTAATTTTCCCGATAAGCATTATATTCCATAGATTAACTGATAAATTTTCAATCATTGCTGGAGATACAATGGGACAACGGCAGCAGAAGCCAGAGTGGCAAATAACCAAGCGTCGCTGGGGTTTAATGCCGACTCTTGATTACTATATTTTTCGAGAATTCATGATATATCTAAGCGTTCTTATGCTGGTTTTCGTAATTCTATTTGTGCTCGGCGACGTATTTAATGATTTGCAGGATTTTCTCGAAGCTGGGACGCCGATGAACATTATCTTCAGTTTTTTCCTTCTAAAACTGCCCGGCAATGTCCGGTTTGTGATGCCGATTGCCGTATTGCTGGCCTGTATGTGGACAATGGCCATGTTCGGCAAGCATATGGAAGTTACCGCAATGCGCGCTTCCGGCATTTCTCTCTTCCGCTGCGGCTGGTCAATTTTCCTCGTCGGCCTGATTATCACTGGCATCAACATCTGGTTCAACGAAGGTTTGGTGCCATATACCGAGCGCGAATCTGAGGTTTTGAAAGTAATTGCGACCAAGTCAGGCGGAAAAATCCCTGAATTTCAGAAAATGCTGACTTACCGCAGCCCGGACAAACGCCGCACCTGGCTGTTCAAATCTTTTGATGTTGACGGCGAACAAGACGCAGTCACGCTGAAAAATTACCGTTACGACGGAACGCTGGAATGGGATATTGTTGCCAAAAAAGCTAAATATTTACCTGCTAAAGGCTGGATATTCACCAGCGTATCATTGACTCCGTACACGCAAGACGGGTTAATGCCGAAAAACTCACAAAAAATAGACCAAATCATCAAGTCCAAAACTGAGATACCGGAAACTCCGGATGACATTATAAACGCGGTAAAAGATGAAGATGAACTACCAATCTGGGTGATTGTGAATATTCTCAACAAGACGCAAAATATGGCAGCCCGTTGCAAAGCTATTTTCCTGACTGTCTTATTTTACCGGCTGGCATTCCCATGGGCATGCTTCCTGGCGGTGTTCCTTGGAATTCCTCTGGCAACCAAAAACGAACGTTCCGGAATCATGTTGGCAATCATCACCGCCGTCGTTGTTATTGTAGTTTATATTGTAGTGTCGCAAATATTTCTAGTTCTTGGCAAACAGGGTATTTTGAATCCGGCAATCGCCGGTTTATCACCGACCATTGCATTTATCGCTTACGGCTGGTATAATGTCATAAAAAACCGTTGATGCGCAATAATCAAAAACGAGGTATTTTATCATGGAAAACTTGCAAATGTTCAATCAGTGCGAGCGGGAGAGTTTACTGAAATTTGTCAGAGATGTGATTCAATCTCAATTTGATTCTTCTATAAAGCCTAAAATAAACAGCACAAATACTATACTTGATGACATTGGGTCCTGCTTTGTTACGTTGCATTCCAGCAATGGAAGCCTGCGCGGCTGCATTGGCAACATCGCGGCATTTGAACCGCTGAAAAAAAATCTGGAGCGCAATGCTATTAATGCAGCCTTCAAAGATCCGCGGTTTCCGGCTTTGGATGCCGACGAACTTGATGACATTTACCTGGAATTGTCTATTCTAACTCCCATGCAGGAAATCCCTTCCGCTGCTGAATTCATTGTTGGCAAACATGGTATCGTTCTGCAATGCCAGGGTCGTTCGGCAGTATTTCTGCCACAAGTTGCTCCTGAACAGGGCTGGGACCGCGACACCACCTTATCTCATCTAAGCATGAAAGCCGGACTGCCCCCCGATGCCTGGCAACGGAATGACGCAAAATTCAATGTTTTTGAAGCCGTTGTTTTTTCAGAAAAAGATAAGAAATAACTCGCCGATGCTATTAAAAATCGACAACCTTGAAATTTCCATTTCCAAAATCCCCGGGAATCCGGTCAATGTGGACAACCATCTTCACCCATATCTGGCCGCATATTGCAATATTTCTCCGGATAATATTGCAGAATACACCATCCTTAACAAAAGTATTGATGCCAGACGCAATATACCTGCGCTGGTCTATTCTGTCGTCTTCAAACTAAAACCGGAGTCGTCAGTAACGCCACTCCGTGCTTCAGAACTATCCGAGTCAGAACTTGAACAAACCTTAAATGCACAAATAACCCTGCCAGTAGCGCCGACAGGTTTAAAGCATCCGATAATTGCAGGAACCGGACCGGCAGGTTTGATGGCGGCATATATTCTGGCTCTGGCAGGCTGCGAGCCGGTAATTCTGGACAGAGGCTTTGATGTTGACCTGCGGAAACAGGATATTGACAAGTTTGAATATTCCAGAAAACTCAATTCTGAAAGCAATTATCTAATCGGCGAAGGCGGAGCCGGAACTTTTTCAGACGGCAAACTCTATACCCGTACCCGCGACCAACATATCCGCTTCATCCTGAAAACCTTTACTGATAACGGAGCGCCAAAAGAAATACTGTATTTGAAGCGGCCGCACATCGGCTCAGATATACTGCCGGCAATGATTAAGAATATTCGCAAAAAAATAGAAGACCTCGGAGGTAAATTTATTTTCGGGCAAGCAGTAAAAGACATCATCATCCACGACGGAAACTGTACCGGAGTAATCCTTGCTGACGATTCACGCCTGGAAGCTCCGGCAATCATACTGGCACACGGACTTGGCGGGCGGGAACTGACTGGACAATTAATGCAACGCGGCGTTGACCACCAGCTCAAAGGATTCCAACTAGGTTGCCGGATTGAACACCGTCAGGATTTTATCGACTCCAATCAATATCATCTAAAAAAACGACCGGCGTTTCTAGGAGCGGCGGAATATAATTTGGTTAGTCGCCCCCCGGCTAATTGCGAAACGTCAGGCTCCAGTAGTTTCTGTATGTGTCCAGGAGGGGAAATCGTCTTCTCGTCAGCAACCGAACGACGATTGTCAACCAACGGCATGAGCCGGTTTTCCAGAAACGGAAATTTTGCCAATTCGTGTTTGATTGTCAATCAATCGCCTGAGTTATTCCAGTCACCAACTCAGGCTTATCGTTTTCTTGACGAACTGGAACAACAGGCATTTGAACTCGGAGGAGGAGATTACACAGCTCCGGCGCAAGACGCTGAAGCTTTTGTCAACCAGGCGGCAAAACTGTCTAAACTCGAAAGTTCATACTGTTTCGGGCTCAAATCAGCCAGAATTGACCAGTTGCTGCCAAATAATACTTTTGAAGCAATAAGCACGGCTTTGAAATATTTTGACCGCACATTCAAAGGTTTTATGAAAGAAGGCAAAATTGTCGGCATTGAAACCTGCATTTCCAGTCCGGTACGTTTTATCCGGAATCCGGAAACGCTGGCAAGTTCGTTAAGTCGGCTGTATATTGCCGGAGAAGGCGCCGGATACGCCGGAGGAATTGTCTCAGCGGCGGCGGACGGAATAAAAATTGCGGAAAAAATCCTTAACAGAAAATATTGATATGGATGATTGGCTGGACATCAACAAAGACCCCAAACACATCGCACGGGAAAAGCAGAAAGCCCGTGAATTACGCAAAACTCAATGGTGGCTAAATCTACTGCAACGTGGAATATGTCATTACTGTGGTGAAAAATTTCCAGCGACAGAGCTCACAATGGATCATGTCGTTCCACTTGCCCGCAGAGGCAAAAGCACCAAAGGCAATATTGTCGTCTGCTGCAAGTCATGCAATAACGATAAAAAATATATGACTCCTGTGGAAATGATATTAAAAAAACTTGAGTCAAAATAATCTTTCTCAACTCTCAAAGTAAAAACGCTGAAAAGCTTCATAACTTCTCAGCGTCAAAGATTACCGTCAACGATAATTAATTATTCTTTTTCATGTTATAGATTTTCCATGCATTTCGGTCGGCGGAGCCAATTCCCTGCCAAGTCGTGCCGCTTTCCCACATGCCGACATAAC
>JBAYVM010000295.1:0-4369 GCA_041674645.1 Victivallaceae bacterium
GGCCGTTAACGGGTTGTAAAAAGTCAGAACATATTCTCCGGGTTGCAACGGATAATCCAGAATCGCGTAAAAATCTTTAATTAACGGCAAAGAATTTTCATCCGCCGGATAATCAAACACGTTCTGACGAAAATATATCCAGCCGTAAACGTTTTGTGTGTTGCCGCAGGAGAGCCCGGAGAAGAAAAAACTTTGTTCTGTCTGTCCTGGAGTTCCGCCGGAGATTATGCCGAGCCAGTCAATGAAAGGAAATGCGAGCGGTCGCGCCAGACTGTCCAGAGGAAAATCTTGAAATGTCTGCACGGTTTTTTCCGGAGAACGTTGCAATACATTCAACTCTTTAAATATGAACTGATTGCGCAGGTCAATGCCGTTAATGAACCGGGAAAATCCCAGGTAATGAGCGTAGTGATTGTTAAGATGGACAAAATCGTGCCACCACAGGAAAGGGGTTCCGGCCTGCTCTTTGAAAAATGCGCTCCAAAGTCCGCAATGAATATCGCCGACTACCATTTCCGGCTTGCCTGCTTGAGAAGTTCCGCCGAATTCCGTAATTAATACCGGCTTGCCAAAAACTGGCAACTCTTCGGCGTGAAGCCGCATCTGGTCAACAAAATGAATATATTGCTTCCGGTAAGCGTCGCCGATGACATAAACATGTTCCGGCAGTTCAAACAGCTTGCGGAATTCCAGTTGCCGTTGATAATCTCCGCAAACGTGGGTGGTCAGCAGATGTTTGCCCTGGTCGGCGTTGTAAAAATCTGTTACTGCTTCTTTGTGCCAGTCCAGGCATACACCATTTGCATAGATGTCTTTGAAGTCAGATACCAGGTCAACTTCACTCCAGAACTCAATGCCGAAAATATTTGTTTGTGATCCCCAGCGCGCGGCGATATAACGGTTGCGCTGCCGGTTAAGTTTGCGGGCTTGCGGGTCGGTGAAAAAATCTACCGCGTTTTTCAGAAATCCACCATTGGCGACGGCAAATTCATTCTCGGCGTTGAACGGATTATCTCCCCATTCCTGATCCATATTGGCGGCAAGTTTTCCGTGATTATCCAGCACGAGATGAACATAAATATCTTTTTCACGCGCGTTATTGAGCACATAATCCAATTTCCAGGCATTGGCCAGATTGTAGCGCCCCAGTCCTTGATAAAATTCACGGGCACAATCCCATTCAATCGCAAATGTCCAGGATGCCATCCAGATTTCCACGGCATTGATGCCGTTTGCCGCCATGGCAGAAAAATACTCATCATAATCATAAGTTCCACGGTCAGGAAGATGTCCGAACTGGAAACTCTCCTCACTGCGCAGATCAATGTTGGTATGAATATTGATACCGACCGGGAAAAAGAATTCTCCGGATGAAAATTCAAAAAAACGATAATCACGGATACTGGTTTTGACGAACCCTTTTCTGGCTGACAATTTAACGGGAAATTTCTGATCGGGCGAAATCAGCATTTCTACATTTTTGCCGGATTTATCTTGAATTATTAAACGCAACTGGTACTCGCCCGGTTCAGTCGGAGTGAATCTGAACGCCCAGTACGCTTTCCCGTCGGGCATGATTATTTCCCGGGTGAAATGTCTGGAGCGGGTGAAGTTTCTGGTATAAAATGCCGGCCAGCGGATAGTATGGCCGAGCGGGGTCACCGCTTCAACATCAATCTGAATTTCGTCTGGGTTGAACGGGTTGAAGTATTCCCGGGACAGTTCAAAAGTACTTTCCATCGTCGTGTTCAATTCGCCTTTGTCCGGCATCTTCCAGTTGAATATCTTGAGTGGCAAAACTGGCCGTTCCCCGTCCAGTTTTAGATTACGGCATTGCAGGGTGAACGATTGCGGAGTGTCGCTGAATAATGAGATGCCCGCGGAGTAGATGGCGACCGCGTATTGGCTGTCCCAGGTTCCGGAATGACCGGATGGACGCAGTTCGTTGGCGGCGGCGGTAATATTCACGCTTAAGGTCTGCCATTCGCCGGGAATAAGTTCAAATTCTTTCCGGCTTTGAAACCAGAATCCGTCTTTGTCTTTGATGAAAAGATGTCCCTTGACCGTGGTGTTGTCAGAAGAATTTTCCACTCTGGCTTCGAGCGTCAAATAACTTTTTGAAAAATCATCCGGCTGAGCCCGGAGTGTTTTCCGGTCTTTTTCCAGATAAACCAGTGCCGGTCCGGGAAGATTCAATTCAGTTTCTACCATGCCATAACGGTCGGCGGACAATTTTTCTCTACCGCTGCCTTTTTCCACCAGCCATTGTTCTGCCAGTACGGACACGGAAAAAGAAAACAGGAAAACTATCATTATTATGTTAATGACCGGTTTCAGTCTGTATATTATCATCTTTTTTTTGCCGTTTTGCTTGTTTTATTGTCCTTATTATAACGCACGGTCAAAGCCTTTATTGCTCAAAAATATTCCGTTCATTAACTATTGTAGAACATTTTCCGGGAAAAACATCAGTATCCCGGAGTAAAGGCAATAAAAAATTCATAACAGCGTTTATAATAATACTTAACGGCACTTTAACTAACCGGAGAACGAAAAATGAGCAGAACATTGAAAATGATACCGCTAATATTGCTGGCAGTTGCTGCCGGCTGTGTGGTTTACTCGTTAAACCCATTTTGTGGCAAAGATAAAGTTGTTGAGCTGAAAGAGCTTGACGGCTGGTGGCAGTTAACTGAATCCTGCGGCGAAAATGTGACGGATAAAAATATTACTCCGTGGCGGATAAGTGGCGGACAAATAACCTCTTATGACACTGCAAATAAACCTTCGGAATTTAAGGCCGCATTCTTTAAGCTGAAATCCAGTTGCTTTGCTGATATGACCGGAGATTCTTCCCTGAATAATGCTTACTGGAATATTTCGGTGATTCCAATGCACATTCTGTTGAAAGTTGAGCTGAAAGATAACACTTTGACTTTTATTCCGCTCAATGTTGAATGGTTTCAAAAAGCCGGAAATGAGCAGGTCAAAATGTTGAAATATGTAATTTATGAATCAAATCCGAAAATCCGAATTTATACCGCATCTTCAGGTGAATGGGAAAAGTTTCTCGAAAACAATTTGGATAATCCTGAGTTGTTCAATCAAAAACAGAAAGTCGTTCTGAAAAAGATTCAATCTGAAAACAGTGGAAAATAAACAACAGCACAATGGATAACAAAAAAAGTACAGTTAAAAATCTTGATCCGGTGACAGAGGAATTTGTTCGCCGTCATCATGCAGACTGCGCGTTTATTACCGTTGCTCCATGGCAGATTGTATTTTATCTGGCGGTGAGTTGCGGATTGCTGTTCCTGCTGAGATACCGCTGGGATTACTTCCTGTTTTTCATAACCGCAATTCTGGCATTCTGGTATTTTGGCGCGGTTTTTTTTCGTGGCGCGGCGGCGGTGATTTCACTGCGCGGCCGCGGGGAAAGAAAGGTTTCAGCGGATGAACTTGCCAGTCTCACTGACGACCAGTTGCCGGTGTACACTATTTTTCTGCCGCTTTATCATGAGGCTAATATCGCCGGGAAAATTATTCACAATATGGAGAAACTGGATTACCCGAAAGATAAGTTGGACATAAAGTTATTGCTGGAAAGCGATGATCTGGCGACGCTCAATGCGGTTGACAGTTGTACGCTGCCGCCTTATTATGATTTGATTATCGTGCCGGATTTTCAACCGAAAACCAAGCCGCGGGCATGTAATTTCGGTTTGCAGCGCGCTAAAGGCGAGTTTTGTGTAATTTTTGACGCGGAAGACTGCCCGGAGCCGGATCAACTGAAAAAAGCGGTTTCCGTGTTCAGAAACAGCCCCGCCAATCTCGCTTGTGTTCAGGCCAAACTCAACTATTATAACGCCCGGCAGAACCTGCTGACCAAACTGTTCACCATCGAATATTCCACAACTTTCGACTTGTTGCTGCCCGGACTTGAAATATTTAACGTTCCGTTGCCGCTGGGTGGAACATCCAACCATTTTCGTACTGCCGCGCTCCTGGAAATTGGCGGTTGGGATCCGTTCAATGTAACTGAAGATTGCGACCTGGGAATCCGGCTGTACAAACACGGTCAACGCACGGTACTGCTGGATTCAACCACCTGGGAAGAGGCGAATTCAAATGTCTGGAACTGGATACGTCAGCGTTCGCGCTGGGTGAAAGGTTTTATCCAAACTCATCTTGCGCATTTGCGGCATCCAGTGGCGACTTTGCGTAAACTGGGGCCGTGGGGCTGTTTCGGGTTTTATCTCAATGTCGGCGCCAGTTCGCTGATGATGTTGACAAATGTTATTTACTGGATGGTTGCCGCAGTGTATTTGACTTTGCTTATTCACGGTCTCACTCACGGGTTGACGGTAAC
>JBAYVM010000296.1:0-4363 GCA_041674645.1 Victivallaceae bacterium
AAGTATTGATAAGACGTTTAGTTTCCTCATTATTGTCCGTCAGAATACTGAATTCCAGACGCTTCTTGAAAACATCAACCATTTTATCCGTAATTTGCTGTTTTTTAAGCCCCAGTCCTTCCATCCGCGACAGAAATTCTATTGCCGCCTCGTAATGGTTGGTAAATTCAGCAATTTGCCTGGTTAAATCATCTTCAAGCTGAATTTCCTTGTCATTAGGGTCGTCATCCATTTGAGCATAGTTTTTCTGTATATTCTGATATGTAGTCTTGGCGCGCTGATAAAACACATCCCCCTGTTCAATACTGTAGTCAGCCAACTTCAATAAAGAATTTGTTCTAAAACTATTTTCTATATATATTGCCGTCATTACACCGACAAAAGTTATAATGGCGACCAGTACCGCCGATGGAATCAACGGATGTCGACGGCACATCTTAAAAAATCGCAACCAGGGTGGCAGCGGATAAGCCGAGACTGGAAAATTTTCCAGATAATTGCGCGTATCATGAATCAATTGCTGCACGTTCAGATAACGGTCTGATTTTTTTCCTGACATCGCTTTCAGACATACAGACTCCAACTCTTTCGGAATGTTCCGTTTCGGAGAACGCTTCCGTGGCGCAACAAAATAGTTATTGACGACATGACTTAACACTTGATTAGTAGTCATGTTATCTTCAAATGGCGAAGGCTTCAAGGTTAAAATTGAATAAAGGATTGCACCAAGACTGTAAAGATCTGTTTGTTCATCAATCTCATTTATCCGCCCCCCTGCCTGCTCCGGAGCCATATACGCCGGGGTGCCGCTAATTGACCCGTCCATCGTTACTGTCGAGTCACGTCCGCTACCTTCAAAACCAATATTAGCATCAAGATTTACTTTTTGCCCACCATCTGAAACATCATGCTCGGCGCGATATTTCACCAACCCCCAATCCATCACCATGACTTCTCCGAAGTCTCCAAGCATTATATTCGATGGCTTCAAATCGCGGTGAATAATACCTTTACTATGCGCAAATGCCACCCCGTTGCAGGCGGAAATAAATATTTCAAGCAATCTACGCAAACTGTATTTTTTTAAATATTCTTCATCGCCTTGGTCGAGCTTATCCAATACTGAACGCAACGTTTCGCCGTCAACTTTCTTCATCATGAAATAAACCCCAATATCATCAAATACCCCTAAATGATGTACTGGAACTATATTCGGATGTTCAATCTGCGCAGTAGCTCTGGCTTCGCGAATAAAACGATTTAGAAATTTCATTTTATTGCGGTAGGCTGGACGTAAAATTTTTATTGCGACTTCACGATTGAGGACAGATTCATAGGCGGAAAGAACAGAACCAATTCCACCGAGTCCAATAGTACGGATATTAGAATAACGCCGGATAGTATTGTCAGTTTCAATGTTAAGAATTTTCTTCAATTCTTCAGTTGTCAATATCTGCTCATCCGGCCCAAGCGCTTTAGAAAATTCTAATGTTTGCTCAGTGTAGTCTGATGTTGGATTACGTCCGTCTGTCATCATCAACCATTTCCTCATTATTCAAACAGGACAGACAAAACATGCTCTGATTTCTAGTTGCGGTCCCGGTAGTTACTGTCCAAATGTTTAATCTTTAAAATCATATTCTCAACTGTTTTTGTAAAGCTGGTAAAATATTCCTGTTTGGGCTGTTTCAATATTGGAATCGCAACAGAATCTTTAAGGTCAATATTATCCGGGAAAATAAAACACTTGGCTTCCTGCTTGCGTCCCAGGTCAAAATCTTCCACCGCAACAACAACACCAACCAATTCGCCTTCTTTAGTCAGAATAAAATCACCAAGCTGGGCTTTCAATTCACTGTCCGTACGGCGGGTTGAATTCCGGATATACAGATATTTATCATTTGATGAAAAGCTCATCGAGCATCTTGAATCAAGCGCACAGTTGCCTTTGCCGTAACTGTTATATTTAAAAAGATGCAGGTTCTGCAATCCGCGTTTACGCAATTGCGAATAAGAAATTACTTTTACCTGACTTTTACAAATACCCGGCACTTCAAGTAAACAAACCCGGTTGTCAGCGTTCAACGAAAGCAATGGTCCGTCAAGCTTGACTGCCTTACCTGTTTCTCCTTCTGGCAACGCCAGCCGGTAACTCAAATCATAAACTTTTTCATGACTGGAAATATCCCGGAACATGCCGGTTATAATCTTCAAGTCAGCAACAATGTAATTGCCGCCGGCGATATTAACCTCCGGCAGAAAAAGAGTTTCAGAGTTCTCGTAATCAACGAGAAAACGTTTTTCTTTAATTTGAAAAGACAGTTTCACCACCGACTGCACATATTTCTGCAACGCATCGCTTCGCAATTTTTCTTCAGCATCAGTCAGTCTTACCCGTGTTTCTTTTAATTCAGTCTTAGCAACCAACGACTCACCTTGCACTTTAGTCAGCTCGCCCTTTGTGCGATTAAGTTCTTCTGTCGTTTCAGTAATAGACGTTTTAAACGTGTCCAGTTCCCCTTTTGTTTTTGACAGATCGCCAACAGCATTCCTGAGTACAGCCTTCAAATCAGCAATTTTTTTAGCCGCCTCTGCCAGTTCAAGGTCACGTGAAGCGCTCGTATTCATTGTTCTCTCCAAACGGCTTCTCGTCTCAGCCAGCTCTTTTTCCGTAGCGCTCAATTTGCCTTTTGAAAAAGCCAAATCCATACCGGCCTCTCTCGATTGAACTTGAGCAGACTCCAATTCTCTTGATGTAGTAGATAATTTCTGTTTAGTCGTCACTAAATCATTGGAAGTTTTATTAAGAACGTTTTTTGTCTCGGTCAAATCTTTATTTTTTTCTTCTAGCGTATTTTTGGTCTTTTCCAATTCCTGGCTGGCAACCGTAAGTTTTGTGCTTTTTTCCGACAGCTCCTGCTGGGCAGTCATTAAATGTTTGCGCATCGCACTCAAGTCGTCCATGGAAGTTTTATATTTATTTTTGAAAAAATCCAATTCTGTATTTATTTCTTCCAGCTTAACTTTCAGCAATGCCCGTTTGCGCATTTCTTTCTCCAGCTGGGAATGCATCTGCTCTTTTGACAGCGTTCCTATTTCGCCTTCTTTTTTGTCCATTTTCGACTGGAGAATCTCAAGCCGCGCCCTGGCGTCACTCAATTCAGCAGACACCAACTTCAACTGTTCCTCGCGCCCTTTCAAATACCCAAGTGTCTGCTGAGCATCCAAAAGTTGCTTTTGTGATTTTTCAAGACGCTCTTTCTCTTTTTTTAACTCAGTAATTACCATATTGGCCGTATAATCATCAATCATGGTTCCGCTACCGGTATAGGAATAGTTTGCCGGAGCAACGCCAAAACTCATGGACAATGCCGACAAAATCATAAAATCGCAAATAATTATCAGAATAGAACGGTTCACTGTTATTTATCTCCGCCGAGTTTTCCAGCTCTAAATCCTAACAATTTCTGTTTCAACGGGAAAAGCAGAACCGTTCTCAGGAAAACCCCAAAAAGAATTCCGTTCAAAGTTGACGAATAGGCAATCAGCCTGCTTGCCTGCGGGGCGTAAGTAATAACCACAAATGAAGAAATTGTTCCGAACAATCCGACATATAACGGCAAATCCAGAAAAATATCCGCATTTTCCAGTTTTTTAAGCTTAATCTCAACCGGATCAAGACTCTTCTTGACCAGCCGTAACATAGTTATATTCAAAAAAAGAACAAACAGTTGAACAATTATGACAACAATAAAGATGAACAGCGACATTTTGCCAGCCACTTCATTGCGACTGCTGGCGCTACTGCCGCCAGGCCCCATCGGCGCTCCTGGCTTGACCCCTTCAAACAGTTCACGAAAAACAGTGTTGGTTTCGTAAAAATATAAAATAAGATAAGCTATTCCTGTAGCCAACAACAAATACAAAACAATATTCAGAACAACCAACGCCGTCTTTTTCATCTTAAGCCCTTCTATAAATTATAACTAATAATAAACACTTCCGGTTTTCACCGATTGGCATCATTAAAACCACAGACCGGCAAATCTATATTTAAACATCTAGTAAATTAAAACCTCTTTCCGATTATTCAAGAGTCCAATGCCAAAAGTCTCAATATTACTACCCTAAAAATACTTGAACAATTATTAGTCAACCATTGATAATTCAATTGTCAAAAATCATTTCATCCAGTATATTATGGTTTCCGTATCTTTACTTTGGCATACCTGCAATTAAATACAGAAGGTCTTGAAAAATGGCATTCACAAACAGTGTAACCGGTGTTATCAGCGGAGAACTTATCAGCAGCGGCGTTCAAAATGTCTCTTCAGGCGGTATTGCTAAAAGCGGAACTATTGTA
>JBAYVM010000297.1:0-4361 GCA_041674645.1 Victivallaceae bacterium
GCCGGGGCAGGCGGTGCATTCCAGCGCTTGAAGAGACTCATCGGTCATTTCATTAATTTTATGTTTGGCGACGCCTTCGAAAACCGTAATTAAGTCGGCGACTTTGCCCTCGTCAGTTTTGCCGGCTCCCATCGGTCCGCCGGAAGCGAAAATCGTGGGAATATTCAACCGCATCGCGGCCATCAGCATGCCGGGAACGATTTTATCGCAGTTGGGAATGCAAATCATGGCATCGAACGGATGCGCGAGCCCCATTGACTCAACGCAGTCGGCGATAAGTTCGCGGCTGGGCAGAGAATATTTCATTCCGGAATGTCCCATGGCGATGCCGTCGCAAATGGCAATAGTGTTGAATTCATACGGAACGCCGCCGGCTTTGCGGATTTCTTCGCAAATCAATTCACCGACTTTATTCAGGTGGCAGTGGCCGGGAACGATGTTGGTATAAGAGTTGCAAACTCCGATGAACGGTTTGCAGATGTCTTCAGGTTTAATCCCGGTCGCCCGCATTAATGAGCGGTGAGGAGCGCGTTCAAAACCTTTTTTCATGATATCGCTGCGCATGATTTATTCCTTTTTATTCTTAAAATTAACGATTCTTTCAAAATAAACTCAAGTCAGCTAATTTACCTTTGATTCACCGGAAAACAAATATTCAGAAAAACTTTTTGCGGATGGCTCATCAATCATTTCATTGCTGATTTGCTTGATTTTCTTTAACTACCGGTTATGTTCGTAGGGATTACAGTCAATAATATAATTGTCGCAGATAACAATGAAAAAGAAACAAAATTTAAGCGAAACTCCAACTAATGCGATTCTGGAAAGCATTTCCGATGGCGTTTTTACTGTGAACCACGATTGGATTATAACATCGTTCAATCGCGCGGCGGAACAGATTACCGGCATTAAACGCAACGAAGCGATTGGGCATTTGTGCTCGGAGGTTTTTCGTTCCAGCTTGTGCGAAGGCGACTGTGCGCTCAGGTTGACCATGAAGAGCGGCAAGCCGACGATAAATCATCCGTGTTTTATTATTAATCCCGCCGGCCTGCGCATTCCAATCAGCATTTCCACTGCGGTGTTGCGTGATGAGAACGGCAATACCATTGGCGGAGCGGAAACGTTCCGCGACCTCAGCGAAGTTGAGGCTTTGCGTCAGGAACTGTCAGGACGCTGCCGGATGGGAGATATTGTCAGCCGGAGCTCGTCAATGCGGAAAATATGCGACTTGCTGCCGACAATTGCGCAAAGCGATTCTACGGTATTGATTAACGGCGAAACCGGCACGGGCAAAGAATTGCTGGCCAAAGCCATTCATGGCATGAGCAAGCGGGCGGACAAACCATTTGTTGCGATAAACTGTGGCGCTTTGCCGGATACTCTGCTGGAATCGGAACTGTTCGGTTATAAAAAAGGCGCATTTACCGGAGCCGGACAGGACAAGCCGGGGCGGTTTGCGCTGGCTGAAGGCGGCACGCTGTTTCTTGACGAAATTGGCGATATTTCACCCGCGTTGCAAGTGCGGTTGTTGCGGGTTATTCAGGAACGGATTTATGAACCACTCGGCTCAACCCGTTCCGAACACGCGGATGTCAGGATTATTGCAGCATCTCATCGTAATTTGGAAAAAATGGTGAAAAATGGCAGCTTCCGCGAAGACCTTTTTTATCGCATCAATGTAATTCGCCTTGAGCTCCCGCCATTGCGACAACGGAAAGATGACATTCCATTGTTGATTGACCAGTTTATTGAACGTTTCAACCGGATACAACACAAGAATGTGCAGGGAATAAATGCAAACGCCCTGGAGTTGCTGATGGCGCATGACTGGCCGGGAAATGTCCGGGAGCTTGAAAACGTGATTGAGCGGGCATTTGTTGTTGGCAGCAGCGGACATCTGACCATTACCCACCTGCCGCATGAATTAACCGGCAGAAAACCATTAGCTCAATTACATGGCACTATTTCTTCGGCGGTAAAATTTACCGAGAGCCAGTCCATTTTAGCCGCGTTGCACAAAAACAACAATAATCACAAAGCCACGGCCAAAGCGTTGGGAATTCATCGCAGCACTTTCTACCGCAAAATTAAAGCGTTGGGAATTGACCTGACGGGCAGCGACCTGAAGTCAGATGTTTAATCAGTTTAGGAGCAAAATATTAAAATAATAAGCAGAGAAATACCGGGCAAATATATTCCATTTCTACTGCCGGAAAAGTTGAAATTTACCTGACCTTGCGTTCTTTTATGCAGTTGTTTATATCCGAAACTAAGGAGATGATTATTTATGTTGTCCAGAATTTTATGCATCGGAATGCTCGCGGCACTGCTGATTACCGCTTTGTCATCAACTATTCAGGCTCAGTCACCGGCGCCGGCGAAAGCTGAATATCCGCTACGCAACGTGGTTGATTTTACGGTTCGCGACGGACTCCCGAATTTCTTCGCCAAACTCAAGGAAGGCAAAACCGTTAAAATCGGGTATCTGGGCGGCAGCATTACCGCGCAGAACGGCTGGCGAATAAAAAGCCGCGCCTGGTTCCAGAAAGAATTTCCCCAAGCTAAAGTCGAAGAAATTAACGCGGCAATCGGCGGAACCGGTTCTGAACTGGGAGTATTCCGGGTTGACCATGATGTGCTCAACAAGAAGCCTGACTTGATGTTCGTAGAATTTGCAGTCAACGATGCCGGAGCTTCGCCGGAAAATATCCGCAAGTCTATGGAAGGTATTATCCGCAAAACCTGGAAAACATTGCCGGACTGCGACCTCTGTTTTGTCTATACCATCACCGAAAAAGACATCAAAGGCCTTCAGCGTGGCAAAATGAAACGTTCGGCGAGCGTCATGGAAGAACTCGCCGACTTCTATCACATTCCCAGTATTCATCTCGGCGTGGAAGTGGCCAAACTGGAAAAAGAAGGCAAGTTGATAATGAAAGCCCCGGAAGCAAAGGTTGAACGCGTTTCCGGTGACGAACTGAATCAAACCGCCAAAATGCCGACCGATGCCAAGGGTAGAATCGCCTTCTCCAGAGACGGTGTTCACCCATATCCGGATACCGGTCATGCAATTTACATGGCGGAAATCGTCAAAGCCATGGATAAAATCGCTCCGGCCGGCAAAGTCGGTCCGCACCAGCTCGGCGTACCGCTCACTCCGAAGAACTGGGAAGCGGCAAAAATGATTCCGCTGGAACAGCTGGCAAAGATTGAAGGACCGGGAGCCAAACTTGATCCGACAAAAAACAGGCTGGCCCAGAGTTTCAGCAATCGCATGCCGTCTTTGTGGCAGTTGCAACCCGGCGCTACCATGAGTTTTAAATTCAAAGGCGCCAAAGCCGGAATCTATGACCTGCTCGGCCCCGGTTGCGGTTTTGTCGAAGTAACCATTGATGGCAAAACCCGTAAAGAGAAGCGCATCGATGGGTATTGCATTTATTTCCGCCTGGCGATTATTTCGATTGCCGACAACCTGGAAGACAAGGAACATGAAGTAACGCTTCGCGTATTGCCGGAGTCCCCCGACAAACGTAAAATCCTTTTTCCGCGCAACGTGGCGGATATGGATAAAAACCCGGCCAAGTATGTCCCGAACGACTGGTATCCCGGCGCTATTTTCATTGTGGGTGAACAGATTAAATAATCGGCTGTTTTTAGCGGCTGCCGTCAGTAAACACCGGAATTTTTACCTGTAAAACAACCCACTGAAGTCAGATGTTTAATCGGTTTTGAGCTCTGCTAATGCGTTTTTTCTACCGGCTGAATATTGTCGCAGTAATGCGACCTTGAGTTTTTATGTACAAACCGCGTCAATATTTTTCTTGATAGAATTCATGAATATTCCTTCTTTTCCTGCTCCGGAAGCGTTGCTTTAATTTTTATTGTGTCGCATTATTGCATCATTTTAAAATTTAGCATTAAAATATAGTCGCATTAAGGCGACACGGTTGCGAGTTGTTAAATTTATGTAATAGTTTGGCTGTAAGCACTATAAGTATAATCTTCCCGTTGTTGGCACGGGCCCTGCTATATAGACAATTGACTAATAAAGGAACATGGATATTAATGATGAAAATAGCGTTGACAGTTTGGAATGGAAGAGTTGCTCCGGTGTTTGATGTGTCCGGTCAGTTGCTGATATTGGAAACAGAAAATGGCCAGACGGTCAATGAAACTGTAATTGCTTTTTCTCAAGAATCTTTGATAGACAAAGTATTTTATTTGCAGACGGCAGGCATTAGTCAGTTGATTTGCGGCGCAATTTCGTGTCAGGCTAAAACTTTAGTGGAAAATGGAGGCATTAAAGTTTATGCGTTTATTGCCGGCGATTGCCGGGAAATCATCAACGCCTGGCAGGA
>JBAYVM010000298.1:0-4338 GCA_041674645.1 Victivallaceae bacterium
AAACCATGAAAACTTGTAGAGGATGAATATTACTACGAGTAAATACATTGGATAGCTTAGAATGCCTTGTACGCAATCAGTTACCATAATTGTAACTTGACCGCCAAACATAATAATTGTGACTGCAACACTCAAAAACGCCATCATCATCAGGGCAAAAGTCGGAAATTCCAGCCCGAAGATGTTAGTTACGACCGGCAAGTCGAGGTAATAAACCAGAAAGCGTCCGCCGACCGCCGGGAAAATCGCGTAATTAATTACCCCGGAAATTGACTGAAGCGTTCCCGCGAAAATACGGAATGCTTTGCTGTAGCGAATCTCAAAAAATTGTCCTAAGGTCATTGACCGGGTTTCCCGGAAACGATAAATACAGTATCCGGAAAGAGCAAGGAAAATTCCAATCGGAGCATTGATTCCATTCCAAAAGCTGAACGCAAAACCGGAATGATAATACATTTCAAACATTGCCACCAGGCTGATTAATCCCATGGCCGCTTCGCCATTTGACACTGCCACGACGTATCTTCCAGCTACGCGCCCGGCGGAAAGAAAGTCTGACACCCCTTTGACATATTTTTGCGTCTTAAAGCCGATAAACAAAACTATTGACAACGGAATAAAAACTAAAATCCAATCAATCCAATGCATCAGAAATCCTTTCCTGAAAGTTTTTATGATAATTTTATATTAAGCTTAATGCCGGTTTCGGCTATACTTAAAAACGACTTCTAGGTATTATAGTGTAAATCGGCGATATGTAAATAACCGAAAGCTATTCTTTGCCATTTTTTTGCCGGTTTAGAATTTAACGTATGCAACAGTTAACGTTTATCGCCGGATTGCGGCAAGCAGCTTACCAAGATTATGACCAGCACGGTAAAGATTTTTCGATGCCGCCGCAATGGCTTCTGACAACACGCCTGGACCGGATGAGATACTGAACATTCCGGCAAATAGACCTTCCAATTGCTGTAAATCACCTTTCAGCGCACCGGAGAATAATATTGCCGGAACTCCGGCGGCGCCGGCTGTCGCGGCAATTACTGCGCAAAGCTTGCCATTGGCAGTTTGCGCGTCGGTGCAACCTTCTCCGGTAATCAATAAATCAGCTCCGCAAAGCTTTTCTTTTAACCCTGTGAGTTCAATTAATAAATTTGCGCCGGAAACCATTTCAGCGGCGCACAAGGTTCGCAGTCCGAATCCAAGACCGCCGGCGGCTCCGTCGCCCGGTTGCATATAGTCAGCACATAACCCGGCGCGTTGCAAAATTTCAGCGAAATGCGCCAGATTGGCATCCAGTTTTTTTGCCATTTCCAAAGTGGCCCCTTTTTGCGGACCGTAAATTGCAGAGGCGCCATTAGCGCCGCATAAAGGATTTGTCACATCGCAGGCCGCGCGAATCCGGCATTTTCTAAGTTCAGGAATAACTTGCGTTGCGTCAATATTGGCGACAACAGCAAGTTTTCCGCCACTGCAACCGTCAGCCAACAGTTTGCCGTTGGCATCGAGCAACCGGTAGCCCAAGGCTTGAGCCATTCCCGCTCCGCCGTCATTCGTTGCGCTGCCGCCGATTCCGATAATGATGTCGCGACAACCTTTGGCGAGCGCCGCTTTTATCAATTCTCCGGTTCCATAAGTAGTTGTTTCCCAAGGATTGAGCTCTTCAGGCTTGAGTAATTCGATTCCGCTGGCAGAAGCCATCTCAATCACCGCCGTGGACGAGTTGCCGGCAATGCCGTATTTCGCGTTTATGCAACGCCCCAGCGGGTCGTGTACTTCAAGCTCCTCAAATCTTCCGCCAGTGGAAAATACTACCGCCTCAACAGTTCCTTCTCCGCCGTCTGCCAGCGGAACTTTTATTATCCGAACCTCCGGCAACGCCACTTTCAGTCCGTCTTCTAATAAATTGCAGACTTCATGGCTTCGTAAACAACCCTTAAATGAATCCGGCGCAATTATAATTTTCATCAGATATTGTTCCTGTCGTTTTTCAATTAATGAAAACTATAATTCATTCTCCGTACTTTGCCCATGCTTTTTTGTTTTTCTTGACTTTTTTCTGTTTTTCGGGATTGTCGTGCTTGAATATTGGTCTTTTAGGTATTTATTAAAGGCTCTCAAACGTTATTTGACGTTTGAACCACCGGTGGCGGGATAGCTCAGTCGGTAGAGCAGAGGACTGAAAATCCTTGTGTCCCCAGTTCAATTCTGGGTCCTGCCACCAATTTTTTTGCCTCAAAAAAATCAAGCATCTCGTCCTTTCACCCCATTCCGTTAAGGGTTATAAACGTGTGACACCTCCGGCATCAGTTTCTTTATCCGGTCAAATTGATAGATATCTGGAAAGGCTGGTCTTTATGTGAATACAAAAACGACCATTCAATTAAACGCTTTTACTGAGCTCTGAAAGACATTAAACATTCGCATTTCCGGCGGCATTTGCGCCGCCGGAAGATTAAAAATTATAGTCCTTTGATGTACAACAGACGGATGTCGCCTTTGGGGACATTGAGGCTTATGTTGTTGTCGGAAGAAATATTTTTGCCGGATCTCAGGTCTTTTATTTCTATAACTTTGCTGAATGGCGCTTTGAAAATAGTTTCTTCCGGGGCGTTGGCATAATTACCGATGAGCAATAACATTTCATTGCCGTTCTTTATTCCGGAATAGGTCAGTTGTTTATTGCTTCCGGCCGGTTCCAATACCTCGCCGTCCATAATTAAATTTTCATAAGGCGCAATTTCCGCCAGGGCTTTTGCGTGATAGTAAAAATCCAGCGGCGTATCGAAGTCACCATACCAGTAGTAAGTGATTCCACAGGCGCCGTTGAGCAGAGCTTCCAGAATCATCGGTTCCATCTTTTTCGGTTCAAATTCACCGTAAGTTCCTGCAGACAGCCAGGGGATGATATTTTTGCTTTTCGTTAACTTATAATTTGCCCGGATGGTATCATGAACGTCCAGTGCGCGACCGGCCACATATAAGCTGGGTTGCGCGTATTTAACATATTGCGGATAAATCCGGTTGAAGTCGACAATAAGATGATGCACCGGTTTTTCCGCGTGATGATTGTATGACGCGACTATTGGCATTTTGCCTCCGGCGCTGCCTTTTTTCACGGCCGCGTAAAGATCTTTGAAGGTTTCCGTGCCTTTGTCTTTCAGAAATTCATCCATTGGTTTGCCAGAAGCCTGTTGTTCGGTTTTACATCTTGAACATTTCTGTGCTTCATTGGCACCGTTATACCAGCATTCAACGTCCCAGAAAACATAATCAGGTTTTGTTTTTTTGACATTTTCCGCGACCCGTTCCATTTCACCTGCGTAAAAATTTCCGCGATATGAAGGACAGAGATTGGAATTTTCTTTCCCTGGAATCTGAGAGAATAACTCTTCGCCAGGTTTATGTCCTTTCGCCATGACATGAAATGGAGATTCATTCATTACGACTGCAAATCCCTTATCGCGAGCTGAATTCAGAAAACTCTGATACTCGGCCTGATTGCGTGTATTCCAGTTTCGCGGGAAACAGGATACGGAATTAAACCCTAATTTGCGCCAGTCGGCAAAGAAATCCGGCCAGTCCAATGCCAGGTTTTCCTGCATCCAGGCCAGACTGATGTGCAAACGCTTCAATTCCGGTTTAACCTCTGGAATGGCAATCAACTCAACAGGAACGCTTTGCTTGACCGGCGTTTCGCCATTGCACAGCACATAAAAATTTGCCTTGGCTTCAGCGTCCGGTTGTTTTGATGCTTTAAAGAATAACATTTCGGTTTGTGCGCGTTTTCCCAAAACCGGCACTGGCATGGTTAACCTGGTATAAGGCATTCCATTTAAGGTGATTTTTTCCTGTTTTGCCGGTTTAGATGATGTTAACGATATTCCTTCCGGCAATTCCATAACCAGCTGCGCCGGTTTTTTCGTCGAGGCTTTGTCGCGCATGTCCTGAATGGTCAACGAATTAGGAGTCGCGACATTAGTTGAAATTACCAATTTGCCAATGCGCGGACTGACGATAATTCCTTTCATTAAAAAATCTTCAGCTGTTCCATGATAAGCCTGATTGAATTCAGGATTTTTCTGTTCAGATGAAGTCGCCGCCATGACCGCCATTTCATCGGCGAAAACCGCATCGGTATCGCCGGTAATTGTAACTCCAATATATCTGGCGTCAGCATTGACTGCAACGGCAAAGGGATAAACCCAGGCCGTGCCGGATTCATCCAGATAAAAGTATTGTTTGAAGTCGCTCTGAGATTTTTCGCCCGGCATCAATTTTTGCATTGAGGCAGTTTGATAGAACTTTTTGCCATCTTTTGACACAAAAACATCAAAT
>JBAYVM010000299.1:0-4335 GCA_041674645.1 Victivallaceae bacterium
AATTTGACTACGGACTGTATGAAAATGTTGTTTCCGGAACCAAAATGCTGGTCAGTTCCGGGCTCGGCACGTCTGCGATTCCGTTCCGGTTTCTCTGCCGACGGGAAATAGTTTTTATTGAATTCTGCTAACCGAAATATTGAAATTGTATGGTTTTTCTATTTATTATTGCAAAAAAATTTGTCAATTTTACATAACACATTAAATTTAATACTGAGTTTTAGTTGTTTTATGTTAACGTTTTAAATGAAGGAGTGAAAAATATGAAACATGAAGAAAGACTGGCAATGCTGAGAAAGTATTTTAAAGCCAGTGGGAAACTTTACACGGTCGAGCGCGAACGCATACTTGAAGTCATTGATACCATGGACAATCAGTTCACAATTGTGGACCTTTATAAAAAATGCAAGAAGAAAGGTTTTGTCAATGCGGCTTCAACCCTCTACCGTTGTATTTCTGTATTTGTCAATGCCGGCGTTATCACCCGAATAAAATTGTGCAAAGGCAGCAAAGGCAATAATGTTTACGAAAAAAATGTTGCCAGCAATGATTATCTGCTCTGTGTCGGTTGCAACAGCATGAAACATATTGAACTGTCTTCCTCCGCCCTCCATGCCATGCAGAAAAAAATCTGCAAGGAAAACGGCTTCGAAATGCTGACTTATGTAAATCAGATTAGAGGTTACTGCGCCGACTGCCAGAAAAAAATAAAAGGCTGATTTGCACAAGCAATTTATAAAAACCTGTTTAAGGTTACCGGAATAAAACGGAGCTTGGTATGGTGAACAAATATTTATCGGTAGTGGTTTGTTCATTCATCTGTTTATTCCATGTTCACGCAAAAGAATCCGTGCCGCAAAATGTCTTGACTTACCGGATTGTTGATACGGGAGTTACTGATTTTTACGATAACGCATCGGTAATTCCGAAGCCGGATAAAGATGCTCCATTTTTTGGACAGGATGCCCAATACAAGATTAATCCGCCTTTTTATACCGATAATGGCAATGGAACCGTCACCGACAATGTTACCGGTTTGATGTGGCAGAAAACGATGGGCGGGAAAATGTCTTTCGCAGATGCCTTCCGCGCAGCTGAAAAGTCAAACGTTGGAGGTTATCGCGATTGGCGGGTTCCGTCGATAAAAGAACTCTATTCACTGATTTTGTTCACTGGAAGCGTTCAGGGACAAAGAGCAATTCAGCCGTTTATCGACACGAAATATTTTGACCAACCGCTTGGCAATTCCAGCCTGGGAGAACGTGAAATCGACGCGCAGACCTGGAGTTCAACCGAATATGCCGGATGGACAATGAGAAATGATGAAACTGTTTTCGGCGTTAATTTTGTTGATGGACGCATAAAAGGTTATCCGAAATACCATCCCCGCACCGGTCAGTCGAACAAGATGTATTTCCGCTTTGTGCGCGGAAATAAAAATTATGGACAAAACAAGTTTGTTGACAACCATGACGGAACTGTTACCGATCAGGCGACCGGGTTAATGTGGCAGAAAATGGACAGCGGAAAGGGCATGGACTGGAAAAATGCTCTGAAATATGCCGAAAATCTGACCTTGGCGAAATATAATGACTGGCGGCTTCCGAACGCCAAAGAACTGCAAAGCATCGTGGATTATTCACGTTCCCCGGCAACCAGCAATTCGGCGGCAATTGACCCGGTCTTCAAAACCACGGCAATCAAAGACCCCGCAGGCAATAAACAGTATCCATATTTTTGGACCGGCACTACCCATCTGGACGGACGCAATCCTTATGATTCCGCTGCCTATATCGCTTTTGGCGCCGCTCAGGGAAAAATGCGCGACCGGCTGATGGATGTTCACGGCGCCGGTGCGCAACGCAGCGATCCAAAATCCGGAAAAGCTGGAAATTATCCTCAATATTTCGGTCCGCAGGGCGATTTGCGCTATGTATTCAACTATGTCAGGTGCGTGAGGTCAGCAAACTCGCAGTAATATTATAGAACAGCAACGAAACCAGTTGTAGTTTTTCTGTGCTTTTGAGGTGTACAATTACAACTGGTTAAGTTTCGGAGCAATAATCACACAACTCGGAATTCCGAATATTTTGATGGGCATCAGTCTGCTGCTGTTTTTTGTCGTTGAATATCGGACTCGAGTTGAAGACTATTTTTATGACGCAGGTTACTTTCTGCACCAGTTTTGTTGCTATGACCGTGCAGGGGCGGCCTGCTGGCGTTCACTATTTTGGTCGATGATTTTGTTATTACTTTTTTTGTTCCCGGGTCTGGTTCAACCATGCTTTCAGTATATATTTACAACATGATGAAGCACGGAACTCCGGTAATCATCAATGCCTTGGCAGTGGTTTTGCTGGCGGGGAAATTTATTATGGTATTGGCAATTAATAAATTTACGAATGTGAAAAAATGGAAAAAAATGTTTTCTGTGGTTGTTGGCAGTTGCGGCGCTTGCTGTTGTATTGGCTTCCTGCTCCGCGCAGAAGAAAACGCTTTACATTTACAATTGGGCTGACTATCTTAAGCTGAGTCTGGTAAAATATTTTGAAGAGAAATTTCAGTGCCGGGCGGAGTCGCCGGTTACGATTTGCTGTTTCCGACCAGTTATGTCGCGACTTCGGTTCATGCATTCAGAAATATATTCAATATTGGAACGCGGTGAAAGCCAAATATTCTAAAATTTGAATCACTAAAGTTCAAAATATAAAAATAAAGCGGACAGCTACCGACATGCGACATGCGCCCCGAAATGTAAAACAACAATACTTGAGAGGTAACAATGCAACGTAAACTTTTAGTAATAATAATTTTAATTCTCTTGCAATTCACTAATGAAATAGCATATGGGAAAGAAAACGAAAGAAGTACTGTTACTCCAGGTCAGGACAAGGCGGTTGATTATTTATTAGAACATTTTGGAGAAGAGAAATTCTTTCCGCAAAACGGTTTTTTACTAAGACAGGGTCAGTATTTGCCCAAATTAGTTTGGGCAAGGCCAAATCTTGTCAAACAAGTGGTTAGTAAATCTGAAATTTCTTATCGCTGGTTCAACGATAAATTTGAACAAGTGAAAATTGCGGACAAGCCTGGATTATACTATGTTTACGGCGAGGCTCCTGCCCCAAAAGGACCGCCGTTGCGTCAAGCTATGACCTGTCTGTGTCTAAAAAAGGGAGTCGACTTAACGAGCCTTGCTGAGAATGAGCACCAAATATCTAAGAATAAATCAGATAAAAGCAAGGCCGATGCGCTCAGGGAAATATTAAACACATGGAACAACACAGAAGAAGGCGCACTTAGTTTATATGAGAAGCTTGAGTCAAACCAACCTGCTACACCATTGAATATTGACCGATGGAATATGCATAACGCAACTCTTCATGTAAAACTTAAACGTATTGTCATGGGATTAGACAAGACCCCGCCTGTGCTGGTTCGTCCCAGAAATATAACCGGGAACGCGGCAACAATATTACACAAACCTTCAGCTGAAACGGCTAAAAAATATGCTGTTATACGAAAACAACTGGAAGAAAAGTTTGATGAATGGTTTGCTTCATGCAACCTGCCTATGAGCATTGTCGTTGCAAAGGACGGAAATATTATTTTTGCCAAAGCGCTTGGCAAATTAAACGGAGAACCGCTTACCTTGAATACCCCTATGCGCATCGATTCCGCAATGAAACCTATCATTGGCATTCAGACAGCGATGTATGTTGACCGGGGCGTGTTCAAACTTGACGAAAAAATAGGAAATCATCTTCCGGATTTTAATACTCCTGATGATGAAAAACTGACTTTTCGTGCAGGACACACGCATTGTTCTGGTATTGCTTTCCCTTGGCCACTGGCTTTTGCCAACCTTTTTTATTTTAGTACCTGGCAGGATAGCTTGATTGCTCACTGTAAGCGTGAATGGCCAGCCGGAGCAAAGCATGAGTATGGAGTAGTGGGCGTTATCCTTTCTGTCCGTGCCCTTGAACTTTACGCAGGCAAGAATTATTGGCACGCAATGGAGAGCGAGTTATTTGGTCCCCTTGATATAAAAGATGCGCGCCCGGGCGGAAAGGGGTTTTCAGTTGAGGACATGGCCAGGCTGGGTGTATTGCTTGCCAATCACGGCCAATACGGCCAATATGAGTTTTTTTCTGAAGAAACTTATCAGGCTATTTTACCAACGCCTCTTTCAAAATATTTTCCTGCCGTTAATAAAATATGGGGTATTGGGTTAGAGCTGGGGTGTTAAGTTTGACGTGTTTTGTTTGATTTTTCTTCACCTTGTTTTTTGTTTTTGAGCTTAAAAGCATGTTTTCGCTTGGCAAAAAAACTCTC
>JBAYVM010000300.1:0-4327 GCA_041674645.1 Victivallaceae bacterium
CCCCACGGGAAAAATTCCAGTGACACAAGAATCACCCCGCAAGGGAATCAAGAAGTAAAACGGCGCTTCTGGTTGAATGCCAAATACATCCAAAAAATAATTACAAACTAAGGCGGATAAGACTATGTCTCATAAAATTAAAGTAATTGAATTATTTGCCGGAGTTGGCGGTTTCAGGCTTGGCCTTGAGGCAGCTAAAAATCCTGATGTTGACTACGAAATCATTTGGAGTTCTCAATGGGAACCGGGTGTAAAAAAACAATATGCGTCTGACATATATGTTAAAAGATTCGGCGCCAACGGACACTCAAATCAAGATATTCAAGTTGTGGTGCGGGATAATTTTGAAACAATCCCCAATCATGACTTGCTTGTTGGTGGATTTCCATGCCAGGACTATTCTGTAGCACGAACACTAAACAAGGCAACAGGATTAGAAGGCAAAAAAGGTGTTTTATGGTGGGCTATTTATGATATTTTAAATAAAAAAGGCATTAATGCACCAAGTTTTCTAATGTTGGAAAATGTAGATCGTTTACTAAAATCACCTGTAAAACAGCGAGGACGTGATTTTGCCATTATGCTCTCTTCTCTCGCCAGTCTTGGTTATTCAGCAGAGTGGCGTGTGATTAATGCCGCTGACTACGGCTTTCCACAGAGACGACGACGTATTTTTATTCTTGGCTACAAAAAAGGAACAACCCCGGACAGTCAACTCCGCTTATGCTCTAACAAGGCGGACTGGTTATTAAAAGATGGCATAGCAGCGACGGCTTTTCCGGTAAAAAACGAAAAACTGAATATAGCAAAAGTGCAAGTTGGCAAAAATCCAGTAGCTGTATCTGATGAGTTTTCAAAAGAAATGCCTTCTAAATCCCCGTTTGAAATTGCGGGCGTGATGCTGGATGGCGTAGTGTACACGGCTAAAGTCGTGCCGGACTACAAAGGAAAGACCAAAACACTGGCTGATATATTAGTAGATGACGAAAATATTCCTGACAATTTTTTTATTAATGATGATAGTATCGCACAGTGGAAATATTTGAAAGGTTCTAAAAATGAACCTAGAAAATCCAGTGGTGGACATGAGTATTTCTATACGGAAGGATCAATGATATTTCCTGACGCATTGGATAAGCCATCAAGGACTATTGTAACAGGCGAAGGCGGAAATGCCCCTTCCCGCTTTAAACATGTCATTATGACCAAATCAGGAAAAATGCGACGCTTAACGCCATTGGAGCTGGAGCGCCTGAATATGTTTCCGGACAATCACACCGCAGGAGCTCCAGATATTACGCGCGCTTTTATAATGGGAAATGCATTGGTGACAGGCGTTGTGGAACAGCTCGGAAAGGCGCTGTCTTCAAACATTTCAAAAACTGCTATTCAACCACAGAAATCGGACATTGAATCAATCATCCCCGCAATTCGCATTTGGCCGTTTGCAAAAAATGCAGAAAATAAAACTGCTTATGAACAAATGTTTTTATTTGAACGCGCAATTGATGTCTACTCTACAGACAATACTATTACCATTCATGGAACATATCGGGAAACTTGCAGAGAATGGATTAAGTCTAAAATGTTATATAATCTTCCGATGACCAGGGAAAAACTTGCAAAAGAAACAATACTGACTGATGCAAAACGTTTATTACTTACTAGAGCTCAAGACAAACCATTATATTTTGCTATTGATTCACAATCCTTGATAAGTAGAAAAGAACTAGAGGATTTGGGCTATCCCGTAAATAAAAAACATCCGGCAAAAACAACATATTTATTATTTTCGTTAAAACCGTGTAAAGATTTAATTCCGACAGTTCAAACCCTTAAAGGCGAAGGTAAGAAAGGGAAGATATTGTAAAAATCACTTTTTTAATTTGCCTATCTCAGGTTATCAGCTAAAATACCAGTATAGACACGATAATTTAATAACAACGGAATATATTAATGCGGATTGCATTTTTCGGCGGAACTTTTGATCCCCCTCATATCGGACACCGGGAATTAGCCGGACATATTCTGGACGGCGGAATAACCGACCTGGCGCTTTTTGTTCCGGCGTTCAGCCCGCCGCATAAAATCGGGAAGCAGATTACTCCATTTGAACACCGGTTAAAAATGCTGGAACTGGCGGTCAGCGATATGCGTGGCGTGAAAATTTCCGACATTGAACGCCGGACAGCCAGAATCCCGTCATACACCATAGAAACGATGAAAGATTTACAGCGGGAGTTTCCGGATGACCATTTGCAACTGCTTATCGGCAGCGACAGTCTTGTGCAATTACACAGCTGGTATCAAGCCCGTGAACTGGTTGACAAATGGGAAATAATCACCTATCCACGCCGGAATGAATTGCCTTCCCGTGACGATTTATTAACTTTCTGGACACCGGAAGAAACCGATATTTTATTGAAAAGCGTATTGAAAATGCCTTTTTTTGAAATATCTTCGACACTGACAAGAAAAATAATGGCAAATGCCGAAAATACGGATAATCTAATTAATAGAAACGTTAAAGATTATATAAACGCTCACGGGTTATACCGGGAGCAGGAGACGGAATAAAAATATGGTTGAATCGAAAAAAGTTGATGCAGAAATAATTGCCGATTTGTGTGCGGCAGAAGCCGCAGAAAAAAAAGCGGAAAATATAGTAACGCTTAAAGTAACGCAATTAACCACAATTGCAGATTATTTTGTACTTTGCACCGCCAATTCCGAGCCGCATTTAAATGCAGTGATGGAAGGTATTTCCAGAAAAGCTCGCGAAGTGCTTGAAGTGCGTCCGATTTCTGTTAATGGCACTCCTGCCAGTCAATGGATTCTATTGGATTTCGGCGCCGTTCTGGTTCATATTATGACTCCGGAAATGCGCGACCGCTACCAGCTGGAAAGTCTTTGGGGCGATGCTCCCAAGCATGAAGCAGTAAAAAAACTGGAAGAAATGGCTTCGTCCAAATAATTTCTTAACCGGAAAATTATACTCAATCAGGCAAAAGGCACTATGATTAGAAAATCACAAAATCAACAGGAATGGAATGAATTCCAATGGGAACGGGAAATCCGCAAAGACGAAAAGCGGATTAACCAGTATTTCCAGGTTTTGCCGAATTGTCTTGACCTGCCCGGCGAAGAAGACATTATCATGAAAAAACTCATGTCTCAACCCGATTTGGTACCAAGCAACGCGGACTGGAACGGAGCCGGATTCAATGACTTTTTCTATGATGACGATGATGACTTTTTCAATACTTACGACTTGCGCCGCAAACACGGTTCGGAATTTTTTGTCCAAATTGAAAAACTAGCGGTGGAATGGAATGTTATTTTCGCTTCTGAGCTGCGCGCCAATCTGTCAAAAGAAGGACTGGCGTTAATCTGTCAGTTCGGAAAACTGCTTTCCCGCAGCGCCGATATTATCGAAATCGAAGACCAGCAAATGGCCGGCCTGAAAATAAGTCTGGCAAAACGTACTCTGGCCGACATAAACGATTTGGTTGGCAGATTCAAGAAAATCCGCCGCCAGCAACGTTCGCTCACAGAAAAAATTGCTCTGTTTATCGAGCGACTGCAAGATATCCGGGAAAAAATCATCGATATCATTGCCGACTTGCGTCAAGGCGACGACGACGTACCATTCTAGAGCCGAGCTCGCGAATCTTCTATTGGAATTTTATCCGCCATAGTTTCAGCAAAAAAAAGACGCGGTCATTATGCCAGAACTCATTACTTGAGCAGGAGCGTGTGTATAATTGGAAGTCGGCGTTTTCTTGATTCCCAAGTTCCTTTCTCCCTGCGCAAAGCATTCCTGTGAGCTTATGAACGTTCCTGACAGAAGCGTATAAGTTGTCGTACGAGACTAGAAAAAAACGGCATTCAACTGGACGCATTTACTGAGCTCTGTTATGCCGCGTCTGATATTTTTACTCAACTATTTCCCGCATCATGGAGTGGCGACGATATTGATCAGTCGTCCGGGAACGCAAATAACTTTGCGAACCGTCAGTCCGGCAAGCGCGGCTTGAACACTTGCGTCTTCAAGCGCGAGTCGCTGCATCTCATCTTGAGCGGCAGTCGGCGGCATCATCAGTCTTGCTTTCGGGCGACCGGAGACTTGAACGAGCACTTCAACTTCATCAACCTTGAGGAATTCTTCATTATAATTCGGCCACGGCTCGTAAGCGATAGATTCAGCGTGTCCCAATACGTTCCACAGTTCTTCACCGATATGCGGAGAGAATGGCGCTAAAAGTTTAACAAATTTCTCTGCGGCTTCGCGTGGCAGCTCAGATTTATTAGAAAATTCATTAACGAA
>JBAYVM010000301.1:0-4323 GCA_041674645.1 Victivallaceae bacterium
AAACAAATTGAATCTTCCACATAACAATCTTCCGCGCCACCGTAGCGGTTAATAGTTCCCGGGGAAATTATCACGCAATTTCCGGGATTCATCTGATATTCCTTATCCGGCGGCAACCACAACCGCCCATTGCCTTCGTGCATGTGCGAAATGGAAAAGTATTCAAAATAGCGTGGCGGAGTATTGTAAAACCCGCCTTTGGGCGCAGTATATATGCCGCCGTGAAGAATCCACAGGCCGTAATTTCGATGCACCGGCTGAATTCCGGACGGCATGCGGTGCACCAGACAGCGTTTTCTCAATTCCTGCATTTTTTCGTCATCATTCATGCGGTTTTTATCCATTTATTATTCAGAAAAATACTTTATTATATAGCATAAATCAAATTTTTTATTATTTAATAAGTAAGTTTTACTGAATTTTACAGTTTATGGCAGTTGTAACAGAAAAATACAAAACGGAGAAATGGACTATGTCGAAGGCGAGCAAAAAAATTAATGTGGCAGTGATTGGCGCTGGCGCTCGTGGAAGAGGCGTTACCGGCAATTTATTGCGCGATTCAGAAAATAATGTAAACGTTCTGGCGGTATTTGATCCGGACAAAGAGATTGCCCAAAAAACGGTTGACTTTTGGAAATCACCGAAAACGGTAATTTGTGACTCGGCGCTGGAAGCCATCACGACTCCCGGCGTTGACTGGGTTATGATTTTCTCGCCAAATTCCTTTCACCGGGAACATATTATCGCGGCATTCGATGCTGGAAAACACGTTTTTTCGGAAAAACCGCTGGCGACGACCATTGAAGATTGCGAAGCTATTTACACGGCGCATAAAAAGTCCGCCGTGAAATTTGCCACCGGCTTTGTATTGCGTTACTCGCAACTGTACCGGAAGGCCAAGGAAATTATTGAATCCGGAAAAATCGGCAAAGTATTAAGCATTGACGCGAATGAGAATATTACTCCGGCGCATGGCGGCTACATCATGCGTAACTGGCGCCGGTTGATAAAAAATTCCGGACCGCATATTCTGGAAAAATGTTGTCATGATATTGACCTGCTCAACTGGTTTTGTGCCAGTGTCCCTTCAAAAATCGCCTCTTTCGGCGGCCGTGATTTCTTTATTCCGGAAAATGAACCGTTCATGAAAAAATATGGTGAAAAAACTTTTACTGCCTGGCCTGACCCGCATGCAACAAAGTCCCCGTTTACTTCGGACAAAGATTTGATGGATAATCAAGTTGGCATCATGCAGTATCGCAACGGTATTCGCGTTATGTTTCAGGCGACCATGTCGAATGCAATTCCGGAACGGCGGATGTACTTTTCCTGCACCGAGGGCACAATGATTGTTGAACTGTACAGCAGTACTTTAAAGTATCGCAAAATCGGAGATGAAGGCGAAACCATCATCAACTTCGGAGCCGACGGCCATGGCGGTGGCGATAATTATATTATGAAAGAGCTTTATGAAACCATGACAACCGATACTCAGCCTAAATGCAGCGGCGTTGAAGGGCTGGAAAGCGCGGTGTCGGCATTGGCGCTCGACGAGTCCGCCAGAACCGGCAAAATCGTTGACCTCGAACCTGTCTGGAAAAAACTCAACCGGTAAACGTTGAAAAACAGTTTATTGTTTGCGGAAATTTCCCGGCGGCATGCCGGTAAATTTTTTGATTACTTTAGAAAAATAGCATGGATTTGGCATTCCACAACGGAGGCCAATTTCCATTGCGGTTAAGTTGGTGGCGCGCAGCAGGGAAAGCGCTTTTTGAACTCGCACATGGCAAAGATAATCGCCGGGCGGCATCTGCATTTTCGCTTGAAATTTTCTATTTAATGTTGAACGGGAAATTTTCAATACATCGGCAATGGTGTTAACATTAACTGTTTCATTGCCGTAATTTTCCTCGATGAACTCCAGTACCTGTTGCGCCAGTAAATCATCCGCAGCCGCCTTCACTCCGCGTCCGCCGGCCGCCGCCAGCAACGCATAAACCGTAGCTCCTGCTTTTCTCAATCCGTATGGTGTCAAATCGCGGATATCCTCCGCCAGTTTCATAAACAACTCTTCCGGGCAGACTCCGGCATAGAATGGTTTTCGGGGATAATTAAAACTTTTCATCAATTCATTGGCTAGTGGTCCATCGAAGGTAAACCAGCGATATTGCCAGCGGCTGCTTACCGCGCGGATTATGTGTGATTCCTTCCGATAATAATATGTGACACATCCCGGACTAAGCAGATAGTTTTTCCCCTCTATGCAGAACTCTCCGTCGCCCTCGATACACCAGAAAACCTCGACAAAATCTTTAACTATGTTGAGCCGGTCTGCCCAACTCTTTGCTACTATATAATGACCAACGGAGCGCAGCGAGACCGGCATTGGCCCGGCCTCTGATTCCGGCAACACCCGAAAACAAACGTTTTCCCTGACAAAGCCCATTTCGTTATTCTCCTGGTTGTCGATTGGAACAAAATTACAATATTTTAGTCAAAAATACAATAGATTTTTAATATAATGTGCATGTATAATATAATCAACAAATGAAACATAAAAACAATATTGGAGATAAAAATAATGAAGTCACCCAAAGTTGTTGTTGTCGGCGCCGGAAGTTATTTCTTCGGCAAACCTGCAATCTGGAAGATGATTAACAGCGAATATCTGCGGCATGGCATCCTGGCGCTGGTGGACACTAATCCTGCGGCGTTGGATACAATGATGAAACTTGCCCGGCGCGCTATCGACGCGACCGGCGCACCGACAAAACTGATTGGTTCGGTTGACCGCAAGGAAGTATTGAAAGATGCTGATTTTGTAGTTTTGACTTTTTCCGAACGCAATGCCCACTATCGCGGCATCGACACCCGGATTGCCGCTAAATACGGCGTTACCATGTGCTCGTCAGACACCATCGGGCCAGGCGGAATATTCCGGGCGCTACGCGAGATTCCGCATGTGCTTGACGTGGCAAAAGATGTCAAAAAACTTGCGCCGAATGCCTGGGTTATCAATTTTATTAATCCGTCCTCGGCGCTTGGCATCGCACTGATGCGCTATGCGCCGGAGGTAAAGAGTTTTGCCTTGTGTGACGGCAATCATTTGCCGTATACCAGAAAATATTATATGATTATGGCAGGCGTGCTACCGGAAGACGCCAAGTCTATTCCGCCGGAAATCGATGCCAAATTCGACATCAAAATCGCCGGGGTCAACCATTGCACCTGGGTGACAAAATGTACTTTTGACGGAAAAGATATGATGCCCGACTGGCGGAAGAATCTGGCAAAACGTGCGGCAGCAGAATGGGAAACAGAACCCAGTCCGAAAGCCAAGCCCCGCCTGAATATGAATTACGCGCTGCAACTTTTTGATCTTTACGGAGCATATCCAACCGCGCCCAGCCATACAAAAGAATATGTACCGTTTTTTCAAGGATACGGTGTCACACCGAACAATCCTGAACCGATAATTTTATTTGATGCCTACAATCGTGCTGAGGAAATGAAAGCGGCCTGGGAGAAAACCGAAAAACTGGCTAACGGCGAAACCCCGATTGATGAATTCCTGAAGATGGATCACGGCGACCATGCCACCGATATTATTGAAAGCATGTGCGGTGATTTGAAAAAACCGTTCTTCATTAACAGTCCCAACCGGGGGGCGGTAACCAATATGCCTGATGACGCATTTTTGGAACTCGAATGTGAAGTGGATATGAACGGCGTTCGTCCAAAACCTTTCGGTGAAATGCCGCGCGGCCTGCTTGGATTACAAATGCAGGTGCTTGACACCCATGAACTGACAGCGGAGGCCGCCGTCACCTGCAACCGCAAAACCCTGTTGAAAGCCATGTGTGCCGATCCGATTATCAATAATATCGGTGACGCCAGAAATATTATGAATGAATTATTGGAGGCGGAACGTGAAGCACTTCCTGAAAAATGGTATGCGTATTAAAAACTTGGACAAAGCTCAGTAATTAAGTGAGCAAACACATGTATCCAATTGAACGCCTGCTTTTCTGTGATTCAACAGGCAGTTAGTTTTATTATTCCGGCGGAATAGCACGTTTATAGAATAATCAGGCAAAAAAATCTGTGAGCGCCGCAGTTAAACTTTTGTCATTAGCTCTATAGCTTAAACTTTTCTTGCCTGGCAAAAAAAGTTCTCATTTCAATAATCCAGTCGAAGATGGCGCGCAGGAGGATTATTGAGAATAACGCCGCAAAAGTATAGGCGTTGCCGGGAAAGTAGATAAGCATGAAACAGAGGCTGGCCAGCAACAGATTGCGGTTGCGGTAAAATGATAAGGTAAT
>JBAYVM010000302.1:0-4317 GCA_041674645.1 Victivallaceae bacterium
AATAGCACGCAATTCCATAAAAACAAAGCGTATGGATAATGAAGAAAATGGTTGCGGTTCGGTTTTAATGTTGTCGGCGCCGGGAGACGGCATAATCTTGCCGGTAGCTGGGGATGAATCAAAGGCGCGGAGAATTTTCATTGCTTTGAAAATGCATGGCATGTGCAAGAATAATTCAACTTGGTGTTGATATTTTCCGGGGAACAGCTATTTTTGACCACAAATAAACTGTTTCTCGGGAAATTGAATCATGGATGAACGTTTGCAACACGAGATTGAGCACGGAAAATATTTGAGTGAACACGGCGCGGGGGATATTTGGAACTGGACTTCCCCGGCGGGAAAACTTCGATGGCGGCGGCGGGTGAAAATGCTCACCGCTCAAATTGTTCCTGAGATGAAGGTGCTGGAGTTGGGTTGCGGAACGGGTTTTTTCACTCGGGAAATTGCCGCGACCGGCGCAAGCGTTACGGCGATAGATATTTCACCGGAGCTGCTGGCGGAAGCGCGGCGGCAGGTCGCGGCGGAAAACGTTATTTTCATGCAGGAAAACGGTTATGCGATGAGTTTTGCTGATGCGAGTTTTGACTGGGTGATTGGCAGTTCCGTGCTGCATCATCTGGATATGGATAAAGCTTTGAAAGAGATATTCCGCGTGCTTGTTCCGGGCGGCGGCATCTGTTTTACGGAACCGAATATGCTCAATCCGCAAATCGCTCTGCAGAAGAATATTCCCTGGCTGAAACGTAAACTTGGTGATTCTCCGGATGAAACCGCGTTTTTCGCCTGGCGTTTAAAAAAGCAGTTGTGTGAACATGGATTTGAAGAAATTAGTGTAACGCCATTCGATTTTATGCATCCGGCGCTTCCTGGTAAATTGATTACGTTGTTTCACCCGTTGTGCAATCTGGCAGAAAAGCTGCCGTTGATTTCCGCTATAGCCGGTTCGTTATTTATAAAATGCGTCAAGCCGGAATGACTGGACGCAACTGGTGCGATTATCATGGCGGGTATGTTTGCAGCCGGTGAAAATTTGTTGTGAAAAAATTGAAATGGATTTGAAATTACATGTAAAATTGTATATTCTGAGAGATGGTAAAGACTACTTATTGCACTTGTTGCAGTCCGGTATCAGTTAAAGAATAATCAACATTTATTATATTTAGGAAACGAGGAAAATTATGGCTGCTGATTTTGTACATCTGCATTTACATACCCATTACAGTCTGTTGGACGGAGCCTGCACGATTAATGGACTGATTGGAATGGCGAAAGAATACGATATGCCGGCCGTGGCGATGACGGATCATGGTTTTATGGGCGGCGCTCAGGACATGTATCAGAATTTTAAAAAAGCCGGGCTTAATCCGATTATCGGTTGCGAAGCGTATGTTTCTCCCACTACCCGGTTTGATAAAAATCAAGCTCAGCCCAACATTCGCGGTTTTCATATTGTGCTGCTGGCGAAAGATATTACCGGTTATCACAGTTTGTGCAAATTGATGTCTGAAGCTGCGATTCACGGAACGTATTACAAGCCGAGAATTGATAAAGATCTTTTAAGGCAATATCATGAAGGTCTGATTGGTTTGACGGCCTGTGTCGGCGGGCAGATTCCAGCGGCAATCCTGGCTGGAAATATGCCGGAAGCGGAAAAACAGATTGGTGAATATTGTGATATTTTTGGCAAGGAAAACTTTTATTTTGAACTGATGGATCACGGCATGGAGGAGGAACACAAAGTCAACCGCAGCCTGATTTTATTGTCGAAAAAATATGATATTCCGCTGGTGGCGACCAATGACGTGCATTATTTGAAAAAAGAACATGCCAAAGCACATGAGATTATGTTGTGCATTCAGACCCAGAAGAAATTTGATGACCCCACGCATTTTCGTTTTCCCTGTCCGGAATTTTACTTCAAAAGCCCTGATGAGATGAAAGAATTGTTCAAAGAGGTTCCGGAAGCGGTTACCAATACACGGGAAGTCGCTGACCGGTGCAAAATCGAATTCAAATATGTTCCGGAAGTTAATCACTATCCGGTATACGAGATTACCAATTCCAAGCTGGACGAAAAAGAATATTTGCGCGAACTGTGTCTGGACGGAATAAAAGACCGTTATGAATTTGACCCGCGTGCCGAAACGACGCTTTCAGAAGAACAGAAAAAAATTATTGTCCGGATGGATTATGAGTTGAATACCATCAACAATTCCAAGTATTGTAGTTATTTTCTGGTAGTGAGCGATTTTATCCGCTATGCGCGGGAACAGAATATCCCGGTCGGTCCGGGACGCGGGAGCGGCGCCGGCAGTCTGGTTGCGTATTTGACTTACATTACCGATATTGAGCCACTCCGCTATAATTTGCTGTTTGAACGGTTCTTGAATCCGGAACGCGTCAGTCCGCCGGACTTTGATATTGACTTCTGCGAAAAACGCCGCTCTGAGGTTATTGAGTACGTCAGAAATAAATATGGCACAGACAGTGTGGCGCAAATTGCCACGTTCGGAACGTTGAAGGCAAAAGCTGTAATTAAGGATGTCGCCAGAGTTTTGAACCATACTTTTGAAGAAGGCGACCGCATTACCAAACTTATTCCCGCCGACCCGAAAATGACACTCGCAAAAGCAAAAAAAGAGTCGGCTGAACTCAGAGATTTGATTGAAAAAGAGGAATGGGTGCAGGAGATATTTAAGTACGCGGAAATCTTGGAGGGCATCAACCGGCAGCTCGGGATTCATGCGGCGGGAGTGATTATCGGTGATCAGCGCCTGGACAATCTGGTGCCGCTGGCGCTCGGCGCTAAAGGAGAAGTCATAACGCAGTTTGTCGCCGGACCGTGCGAAGCGCTTGGACTGTTGAAAATGGACTTTCTCGGACTTAAAACGCTTACCGTTATTCATGCGGCCGTGGAAAATGTAAAAAAATCTCGCGGCATTACACTTGATATTTCAAAAATCTCCCTGGAGGATCCTAAAACTTTTGAGTTATTTAATCGCGGCGATACCGTGGCGGTATTCCAGCTTGAATCTACCGGCATGCAGAACCTTTGCCGACAGTTCGGAGTGGAAACGATTGAACACGTAATCGCGCTGATTGCGATTTACCGCCCGGGCCCGATGCAGTTTATTCCGGATTTCATCGCCAGAAAAAAAGGAACTCAAAAGATTGAGTACGATCACCCGAAAATGGAAAAACTGCTGTCGGAAACTTACGGCATTATGTTGTATCAGGAACAGATTATGCAGGTGGTTCAGGAACTCGCGGGATTTACGCTCGGCGGGTCGGATATTCTGCGCCGTGCCATCGGAAAGAAAAAAGTGGATGAAATGGCCAAGCAGAAAGCCATATTTGTTGAAGGTTGCGCCAAACATAATAACATCAGCGAAGCCAAAGCGAGTGAGATTTGGGAGAAAATTGAGAAATTTGCCGGTTACGGATTTAATAAATCACACAGCGCGGCCTATGCCTTCGTAGCCTACCGGACAGCTTATTTGAAGGCAAATTATCCGGTGGAATTCATGGCGGCCGTGCTTGACGCCGAAATTGACAACGCGGAAAAAATCGCTTCCATTATCGGTGAGTGCCGGGAAATGGGCATTAATATTCTGCCGCCGGATGTGAATTTCAGTGACACTACTTTTACTGTTGACGGCGAATCTATCCGCTTCGGGTTGGGAGCTATCAAAGGTGTTGGTGAAATAGCGGCTAAAGGACTTATCAAATCACGTCAGGAGGAAGGCCGGTTTAAAACTTTCATGGATTTCTGTGAACGTTGCGGTTCGTTTATGAATTCACGCATGATGGAACATTTGACTAAAGCCGGCGCATTCGACTCGCTGGGGTTGAAACGTTCGCAAATACTGGCTGTTGCCGAACCGACCATGAGTTACGCCCAGTCCAGAGTGCGCGACCGTTTGAGCGGGCAGGGCTCGCTGTTCGACATGTTGGACGATGAGGGACAGGAGGAAATATTCTCGATTCCGTTGCCGGATATTCCTGAATTTGAAGAACATGAAATTTTGAAGAGCGAAAAAGAATTGCTGGGATTTTATGTGACCGGGCATCCGCTGAGTGTTTATGCTGACTTGATTACCACTTTTTCCACCGTAAAACTTAGAGCTATTGCTGATTTGCCGGACAATGTCGGAGTTAGAGTCGGAGGAATTATTAAAACCTGCCAGAAACGATTCAGTAAAAATTCAGGCAAACCTTACATGATTCTCGAACTTGAGGATCTCGACGCATCCATAGAATGTATGGTTTATGAACGCGGAGTGGATGCGTTGCAGAAGGACGGACTGGAACTGG
>JBAYVM010000303.1:0-4309 GCA_041674645.1 Victivallaceae bacterium
ATAACTCTTCATGTAATCTTATTGGATTAGATTTCAGGCGTTGTGGGTTTTGCACAACGCAAGTTTTCATGCGCCTGCGTAGGTAAAAGTGTAAAGTAAAATTAATCAAATATGAAACATGCCGAAAAATTCTTGGCTGACAACGTCTTCCCGAAGTGTTTCGAGTGCAATCAAGACAATCCGGACAAGCTGGAAAAATGCGCGTTCTGCGGCGCGGATTTAAAAATTAAATTACTGGACGAATCAACTCCCAACGGAATTTTAAGTTTCAATAATCTGCAAACAGAAAAACCGGCAAAAATTTCCCTGGCTATTATTTCCTATGCCGGATCAGTATTAACGCTATTATACCTTTCGATGTCTTTTAATTTCATTGTTTTCATTTATTACGGGCTGATGAAAGGTGACATAGACAATTATGATAAAGATTTCACTTCATACCTTAAGGCAAAAAATGATGTAAATGACGGAAATATTAAATATCTTATTCCGCGCCCCGGAGGTTATTCAGAAAGTGATTCGGGAAAAAAGCTGAACGGCGTACCGGTTTACTACAAACACTATGATGCAGACAGTAAAGACTTTGGCAGGTTTGGCATAACTCTTCAGGAATCAGATAAGACTTTAGCCATCAACCATGCGATTAGTTACAACAAGTATATTTCGAGAGTAATTAATCATAAAGATTTTATAAAACGCCACAAAAACTCAATGGTCATGCTCACAGAACCTTGTTCCTGCGATCAACATAAAGCCGTAGTCAGAATTTTTCCTGAGTTTTATTTTGGTCAGCAAGTCAAAGTAAAATCTCGCGGACAGCGCGATTTTCAGGGGAAAATATGCGGAATTGAAACTGATGAAGCTGGCAGAATTACTTATTCCGTCCAGCTGGATTCGCAAAATGTCCGCCGTGAAATTCCGGAAGACAATATCGCCGTGCTTCGAAAAGAATAGAAGTACGATTGGATAATATCCGTTTTTATTTTTCCGGGGAAAAGTCCAGCCATTTAAATTGAATATTGCGTTTTTTAAAATCGCATTTCAATATAACTGAACCATCTTGTTTTATGCTCTTTATTTCCATTCCCATGCTCATATTGATATTCGAACCTATCAAAATTTTGCCGCTACGATTCAGCGGGGTCAGGCGAATTAAGTCAGCGCTGTGAGGTTCCAATACAACCTTAAGAGTTTCATTTGCGGCAAAAACGCCTAAAGATTTTTGAGTTTTGAAGTCAAATGCGGCATACATCTTGCCCGACAGCAGACACGGAATATCGGAAATCTTGACCCTGACCGTCTTCGCATCATTACTATTCCAGTTTGTTACAGTCACTACATGCCATGGCGGCAACTCTTTGTGTTTGTCAAAAGTGGTAACAAATTTTTCCGGCAAATATTCATTCCATTCCCCGAAATATTCCGGAACTGGAGCATAATTAGGCACAAGCGTTTTTAGTATTTCCAGACGATCGACATCAAAAGTCTTAAAACGTTCCGAAACACAAACAATGCCGCCGGACAGGAACTGGTTGACCGCGATTGAAAAAGCTTCATCGTCTGAGAATTTCCCAGCAGATAAATGCGCATGTTTTTCATCACCGGCCCAAGCTTCGGAATTACGGCGCAGTTGCAAAGCGTCCGGATCGGCCGTCCACAAATGGTTATAAAAATTCCGGCAGACATTTTGTTTTATTCTGGTGACATACGCGGAAATGTCTGAACCTTCGCCATCCCAATGACCACGCAGGTCAGCGCCGGAACGAATGATTTCAGCAAGCCCGGCGGAAGCATCGTAAAGACCGCCACAGGCATTAATCACAGCGTCATCGCCCAACGCTTCACGAATTAACTTCAACGCCCGAATGTAGGCCTCGGCGCGAGTAACGTTCGGTTGATAAAAATTTGCGTCATTATGAATAAACACTGCTCGCATAAAGTCCAGCTTATGATATGAGTAGCCCCATTTTTTCAGGCGCGAATAAAATTCTTGCAATAATTTTGGCGCTTCCGGCGCAAACGGGTCGAGGGTGTAGCAATTACCTCTGCAACACTTGAAAATGCATGGCTCACCATGGTGATTACGCAATACGATTGACGGGTATTTTTTGACCACTTCCGATTCCGGGCTGATTACCAACGGGGCGGTCCAGATTCCCGGACACATGTTTTTTGCCTTGATTAATTCAGCCATTCGGGACATTCCAGAGGGAAACTTTTCGAGATTGGCCTCCCAGTCGCCAAAATTATTTTCCCACCCCATATCAATCTGAAAAACCTCAAGTTCAAGGTCATGTTCGCTGATGGCATTGATATTGTCAATGATTTCGTTTTCGCTGATGTGCGGCCCATAGTAGTACCAGGTGCAATAGATATTATGATATGGCGAATGCCGGACGCCGTACCGGCTCGCAATCCGTTCCACATGACGGGCAAACAGTTCTTTCCGGCTGGCTGCGCATTCAATTATCAGATTATGCGTCCGACGGCTTTCTCCGGGATGCAGAATAACTCCGTCAAGCTCAGCAATCGCCCGAGTTTTTTCCATTTTAGTACGTTCTGAATTAGTGGAAAACTCAATATTGTTCAAATGTGAATGCTGACCGTCAAAGCCCAAAAAAATCCCGAAATCCAAATTCATGGCAGTTACTATCAGTCCTGGGTCAGCATCAAATTTTGTTGGCAATACCGCGTCAGGTGAATCAAATTCACTCCAGCCGATGCCGCCGCCGGCAACAACTTCAGCGCTGGAAAAAGCCGCATCCCGCAGGCGTCGGTCGGCTTTGCCGGGCATAAATGGCCCGGGAAGATCGTTTTTCTGACGCGCCAAACGATCGACGATATAATTATCGAATGGCACACCAGGAAAAAATTCGTTTTCAAACCGCATGACTTCCAACATTGCAAGCGGAATATTTTTCTTGGAAGTATTGGTTATTTCCAGACAAACCGACCATGTGTCGGCTCCAAGCTGATGAATTTCGCGTTTGAGTTGACAGTCAGGATATACTGCGATACCATTTGCGTCAAAATCTGGGTTTGGAAGTTTCCTCCCATTCAAGTCCGGCCCGCATGTAACGCCACAGAATTTATGGTTATTACTGAAATTAAAAATTACCTGATTCATTTTTCCCTTTTATAATCTATTTATTGAATTCAATAATAGTGATAATTTTACAAAACCCGCATTCTTCAGATTGGTAGGTTCGTTTTAAATGTTCTCGTCTGCTTGCGCACGAGTTATTTTGATTAATGTCCGCTGCCATAAGCACACTCGCCGGATAAAATCATAATCATCGACTTCAATATCCGGCAACGGCTTTAATATTTCTGTTCTGGCTGGATACGGTTTTGCCTGCTTTATCGGTTATCATTGTTTCCAGACGATATTGACCGGCAGCAATACCTGTCAGATTCAGTGCAACGTTGTTTCCGGAACTTAAGCTGATGTTTTTTGCAGCAACAACTTTTCCGTTCATATCGCACAGGTTAACCGCCAATTGATAACTGTTCTTTGCCAGCGATGACATGCCCATTCCGGCAATTCCAACAATGAAATATTTGGCTGGCAACAAAATAACATCGGAGCATTCGACAGTTTCAATGATTGGATGTTTGACTTTTACCAGTGCAAGCTGGTCAATATCGAACTGCAATTTGGTGCCGTCTTTATATTTCGACTCCTCAACAACCAGTTGCAAACCTTTTAAATGTTTCCATTTTGACCACTCGCGTCCTGAACGTTTGATCATGTCATTGATGGAAACTCTTACCGGAAACCAGGTACGCTGCCGGTCGCCAAGGTCGATACGCACATCGCCTTTGAAGCCTTCATGTCCGCCTTCGTAACTGGAAAAATTAATAACGAATGGCGTGAAATCATCCGCGACTTCATCCCGGTCAGAATCAATTTTTACATTGAAGGTTAAATAGTCATAATCAGTCAAAACGATTTCATTAGGACCGAAATCTCTTCGGATGCGCGGCCAGCCGATAGGATATTTCCCCGCTTCTCCGCCGCCGTCAATTTTGTGGTCAACGTTTACAGTCATGCGCGACACCTGACGCTCCGGCGACAAATCAGCTGCCTTGACAGCTTGAAGAGTTACTTCTTTATTTACTGCCCGCCATTTTGAGAAATTGTTCTCGCCTAAATCCAGTTTTTCGAGTGCGCCATCTTTTGCGGCAACCGCAAAAACATCCGGTTTTTCCGTCGGCGATTTATTGGTATCCGCCATCACTGACGGCGCGTTTCCTTTATTCACGGCTGGAAATTTCAGCAATTTGTCAGTCAAGTCAGCGATTTGCC
>JBAYVM010000304.1:0-4300 GCA_041674645.1 Victivallaceae bacterium
GAAAAAAGTTTCTCGACCTGCTCAAAACTGATGCCGTGCCCTTTCCTTTTCATTGTCCAGCGGAACTTTATACTAACGTTTTCAGGGAAGTTTATGCCATGTTTACAAATAAGCTTTTCCGGTATTTTGAGCAGGGGCAGGAAATACAAAAAAGTCATTCAACTTTGAACTTAAATAAATAAGGAGTAATAGAAAATGCAAACTTTGTTATCTGTTGGCAATTGGTATTTAGATGAAATAATTGTTGATGAACAGGTTTTTTATACTGTTTGTCATGGTGAAGTAACCAGATTTAGAACTAAGATTCTTAAAGATGCAGTAAAATTTATGCATGAAAAAATTAATTTTAGGAGTAATAGAAAATGAATTTTAGAGATTATTTCAAGTACAATGGCGAAGATTATGCACCGTCTTATCTTCTTTTTTTGAATGAATCTTCCGGCAATTATGAGCTTGTAGCTCGTTCCGGTCATATTATTTGTATTATTCCTCATGTATCGTTTCTTTCTGACAAAGAACATTTGAAGCTTGCTAGGGCTATTTTTGTTGATTTGCAACATGCTGGCAGAACTTCTGATACTGATTCCCATCTTGACTTTATCAATGTTTTGAATTGTTCTATTGAGATTGATAGTATTATTGATTCAGTCGATTTTGAATTTCCTTGGGTCGATTATTCCAGAATGAAACCGATACATTACTCTCCGGCTTCGTAGTATTTCGTACACTTTTACCGTGTACTGCTTTCTCATCGGACTGGCTTACTCTTTGGCTGGTCCGTTTTTTTTGCTCGGGATCCTGTCGCATTAAATTACAATAGAACAGGCGTTTTGTATCTGCTGCCGGAAATGCCAGGCAAATGACAAGGCATGACAAATACAGCTTGTCTGTTTGTCTGCCTGTCATTGCTGGCAGTCGGAAAGCGATTTTAAAGCCTCTCTATTGAATTTTATTCTTTAGCCGTCCATTATGCCGTTTTAGTGTTTTTCGGTGTTTTCTGCTAGGTTTCTAACGTCGCATAATATATGTTATGTTAAGTTTAGCACTCTCGGTATTGGCGACTGTTAATATTGTATGTATTTGCTGTGAAATGACTTAAGTAAACAATCAGGCATGCCTGTTAATAACTTGATAACAGAATTATTGTTAGATTGTGAATCGTTTTTGATTCGGAACTATTTTGCTGATGTTTTATTCATAATATTCTACAGAGCTGAAAATTTATTACAATAGAATTTGATTTGAAGGAAAATCTCATTCTATTAACGAGTTCAATTATAAATGTGCATTTTTATTGAATGGCGATTTTTTCCAGCAACTGAAAATTGAAAACAAGTAAACTAAACATGACAGATTATGATGTAATAGTAATTGGAGCAGGGCATGCAGGGTGCGAAGCCGCCCTTGCCTCTGCGCGGACTGGGGCTAGAACTCTGCTACTAACAATCAACATGGATCACATTGCGCAAATGAGTTGCAATCCGGCAATCGGTGGGATTGCCAAAGGTCAAGTTGTTCGTGAAATTGACGCATTGGGCGGAGCGCAGGGGTATGTTACCGATGCCGCCACAGTTCAATTCAGAATGTTGAATAATGCCAAAGGACCGGCCGTTTGGTCGCCGCGTTCACAATGCGATAAATTATGTTATCAGCGGGCAATGAAATTAACGCTGGAACTTCATCCTGGATTAGACATCAAGCAGGCGGAAGCAGTCAGATTCATTATCGAAGACGAGAAAATTTGTGGAGTTGTGACTCAACTTGAGGAGAAAATCTACTGCCGTAGCGTGGTTATTACCACAGGGACGTCACTTTCTGGAAAACTTCATTACGGATTAATGCATTTCCCCGGAGGCAGGGCAGGCGATCCCCCTTCCCTGAAACTGGCTGAAGCTTTGAAGGAGCAATTGGGATTGCGGCTGGGGCGGCTGAAAACCGGCACGCCGCCGCGAATTCTGGCAAAAACTATCAATTTTTCTGCAATGAACCGTCAGGATGCCGAAGAATATCGTGAGAATTTCAGTTACTGGCCTGAAGACAATCCACCCCTGCCCCGCACTGAACGCAAAGATATGCCGTGTTACATGGTTTATTCCAACGAACAAACGGCTAAAATAGTTTCTGACAATCTTCATCAAGCGCCACTTTATCAGGGAAAAATTGAAGGCATTGGCACACGTTACTGCCCATCATTTGAGGATAAGGTAGTCCGTTTTGCGCACCATCCGCGACATTTGCTGTACTTGGAGCCGGAAGGTGAATTTACTGAAGAATATTATATTAATGGGATCTCCACCAGTCTGCCTCCGGACATACAAAACTTGATGATTAAATCTGTTGACGGGCTGAACAACGCAGTTATTTCGCGTTATGCTTACGCAATTGAATATGATTTTATCTTCCCGGATCAGTTGTACCGGTCACTGGCAGCAAAAAAATGGCCTAATTTATTTTCCGCCGGTCAGATAAACGGCACCAGTGGCTATGAAGAGGCAGCCGGACAAGGTCTGATTGCCGGTCTTAACGCCGCCCGTTTTGCCGCAACTAAAGACTCCGTTGAGATGTCACGCGAATCCAGCTATATTGGCGTAATGATTGACGATTTGGTGACCAAAGACATTATTGAGCCCTATCGCCTGTTCACCAGTCGCGCGGAATACCGGTTGCGTTTACGACAGGACAATGCGGATTTGCGGCTGTGTGATTTTGCCTTTGAAAACGGCTTGCTGCCAATAGAAAAATACCGGAAATTTCAAGTTTATAAAGATAGTTTACAGGCAGCCGATGTTTTATGTCATACAGCCAAGCATCAGGGGAAAACATTATGGAGCTGGCTGAAAGTCTTCAAAGGCATATTCGCGTCAGCAGAGCCATTGCCGTTTCCAGCGGAAATGTTACCGTTTGCCATCGACTCTGAGATTGGACGAAAAATCCTTGACCAACTGGTTATTAAAGCACATTATGAAGGCTATCTTGATCGCGAGAATGCTTCTGTTGTTAAATTGCTCAAGCTGGAAAACTGGCGCATTCCGGATGATTTCAATTACAATTCGATTATCGGACTGCGCAATGAGTCGCGGTTGAAGTTAAAAAAGTTTGCGCCGACAACCTTGGCCCAGGCGGAACGGATTGACGGAGTAACTCCGGCGGAAATAGCCTTGCTGCAAGTTCACCTGACCAGACTTTACAATAAGGCTGATTCTATTCCGGAGAGCACGAATGAGTGATGCCGGGAAAAATGTTTTTTTAAAAGATTTGTTTCGCGGTCTGTTTAAAGACAAATCAACCTTGATTCCGCTGTCGGTTGTTTTAATCTATTTTTTTACCGCTATCGGCATTGAAGTTTATTCCGTTTATTGTTCCAGCCGTCAACTGACTCCGGCTTACAATACCGGAATTATGTCGGAACGTTTTCAGCCGCCCTCGCAAAAACATTGGATGGGCACTGATTATATGGGGCGTGATGTGTTTTTGCGCGCGGTTGCCGGAACTTCCACGGCGGTAAAAGTAGGGGTAATCGCGTCCATTATTTCTGCGGTAATTGGCGTGGCACTGGGAGCGCTGGCTGGATATTTTGGCGGCAAACTTGATGACATCGTCGTCTGGATTTACAGTACCTTTGCTTCAGTTCCGACCTTGCTGTTTATTCTGGCGTTTGCTTTGCTGGTGTCGAAAGGTTTTCTCTGCCAGCCAATCGCGAAAGCGCTGACTTTTGGCGCCGCAATGTTAAATTCTGACGTTGGCATGATGGCGGTTTACCTGGCAATCGGCATTACCGGCTGGGTTACTTTGTGCCGGGTTGTCCGTGCTGAAACCCTGAAACTGCGGGAAAGCGGTTATGTTCAGGCGGCAAAAGTTGCCGGCCAGCATTCTTTCATTATTATTTTCAAACATATTATTCCTAATCTGTTCCACCTGGTGATTATTTATTTCACCATTCGCTTTGCTTATGCGATTATGACGGAAGTAATTGTCAGTTACCTCGGACTTGGGGTACAGATGGCGCCAAGCTGGGGAGTAATGATTGCCGACGGGCAGGAACGGCTATGGCGCGGAATTTGGTGGGAAGTCGCTGCCGCCACCGGGTTTATGTTCTTTCTGGTTTTATCACTGCATGTCCTTGGCGACCGCTTGCGCGACTTGCTTGACCCGCGACTGAAACGCTGATTGTCATTTAAAGCGAATAATTTGCGAATCACGCCAATTCCACAAACGTTCCTGTTGAATGTTAATATCTCCAGGCTTGCTGTTCCACAACCAGGTTGACCTCATACAAGCGCCGATACCATTAACAATGATA
>JBAYVM010000305.1:0-4293 GCA_041674645.1 Victivallaceae bacterium
CGTTTTTTTGCCGGAACGCGACTGAATCTGGATGAGATTATCCTGAGCTGATTATTTTTGCGCGCGAGTTCGGTTTGCAGTTTGTCGAGTTTCGCTTTCAGGCGGACATTTTGAATTCCGGAATCAGCCGCCCTGCTCCAGGCGCAAATGATGTCGAAATGAGCCAGCGAAACGGCGTGAATCATCGCCTGACGAATTAATGTCGGCCAGTTTTCAGGAATTGGAATATCTTGAGCTTTCATTGAGAACCCTTATAATTTGAAACAGCAATATACACCGCAAAAGAACACACTGATGGCAAAAGTAGCTATTTGAGCTTAAAAAACAATTATTCAGAAGGCGTTTAACTGTTCATAAATGTCGAAGCCACGCCGGATATTGCGTTTGCCTATAACCGCCTCGGCGTTCTTTGAGACTTTGCGTTTAACAAATTGCCGGGAATGGCCTCGCAGAGCGAGCCCGCTACACCAGGCGATTTCGACGGATTCCGCAGTCGCGGGATTGGTCGCCAAAGGCGAAGTCAATAATGAATAATGCCACTGCGGAGAGTGGCGTTCCCAGGAGATTTGCAACGAGTTCCATAGGAACGCTCAATATTGTGCAACACGAATGGCACGAAATTACACGAAAGTGGTGTAGCGTTCTCGCTCTGCGAGAATATTTTTCTGATTCGCCGTCCGGCAATAGTGTTGTCATTCCGGAAGCCGTATTCTCAAGTCCTTTAATTCATGTAGATTCTGACTTTATCGAAGCAAGCAAGTTCTATTTTTGTGGAGTGGCAAAACTTCAAAAAACAGCAAAATTGACAGGAAATGAAGGGATTACGGACAAAACATTGTTAGCGTTTCTTATAGTTCAGGTGAAATCAGCGCGAACAAGTTTTATTCGAAATTGCTGGTATCTGGCAAATTCAGTCGTTTTTTTCCATAACGAATCATTGAAAAAGCGGATATTTAAAGTAAGTTAAACGGCTTAATGTTTTTACCGGGAAGACCTTTGAGCGATTTGAAGGCATAAAAATAGAGCTATTTTAAGTTTATAAAAAATAAGGATTGGAAGAACAAGATGTCAAATAACAATCTCAGTGATGCGTTGAAAATGACGGTTGAAGAAGCGAAAGCCTGTCAGAAGAAATTTGAGTTTACGGCGGACAAAGAAACTGTTTGCAAAGAAGCTGGCAAGGCAGTTGCGGAATTTACCCGGATGGTGGTGATTCCGGGATTCCGTAAAGGAAAAGCGCCGTTAAAAATGATTATGTCCAAATACGAATCGGAAATCAAGGAAGAGTTGAAACGCCGGATTTACAGCGCGGCGTTTCAGAAGATTACTGATGACAAAACATTGGATATTGTTTCCTACGGCATGCCGGCTGAAAAAAGCGCTTTGAAGCTTGATGATGAATATAAATTTACTTTGACCTTTGATATGGCGCCGGATTTTAAACTTCCTGAGTATAAAGGCATCAAAGTGGATGTTGCTCCGGTGGAAGTTGCCGGGAAAGAAGTTAATGAACGGATTGACTACTACCGGAATATGTACGCGAATTATGCTGACATTGATGTTCCGGCCGCGAAAGAAGATATGCTGAAAGTTTCCTATACTTCAGATTTTGAACTGCCGGAAAACGCTTCCCCGGCTTTAGTGCGTCAAGTTAAGTCAGACAATAACTGGCTGTGGCTTAATGACCCGGAAATGATTCCCGGCGCGGTGAAGGCGTTGATTGGCGCGGAGAAAGACAAGGAATATACCTTTACGGCTGAATATCCGGCAGACTGGCGTGATGCCGAGCTGGCAGGAAAAAGCGTAAAATATACAGTTAAAGTCCTTAATGTTCAGCGTCGCAAGCCGCTCAACGACCAGGAATTGTGCGAAAAGATGCAAGTGGAGTCAATTGACAAGCTCAATGAAACCATGAAGCTGAGTTTGGAGAAAGAGTTGGAGCACAAGCACAAAAGTGAAATTAGCGCGGCAGTTTTTGAAAAATTATCTTCACAGATTGGTGATTTTGAAATGCCGCCGAGTGTAATTGAAGCGGAAATTGAGAAAGAACTCAGGCAGATTGCTCAAAGCGCGGTAAAAAGCGAAGCGGATGTCGAAGCGTTCAAAAAAGATATAGCCTCGCACCGCAAGGAAGCAGAAAAGGCCGCGCTCGTCAAGTTGCGCCGTTCTTTCATCTGCCGGAAGATTTCCCAGCAGGAAAATATTACGGTTGAGCAGCATGAAGTTGATGGACAGCTGAAAGGCATGAGCCGTTATTATGGGTACAAGGAAAAGGAATTCCGTGCCATGCTGGAAAAAACTGGCGGTATTGAAGAAATGCATTTGGATATTTTGAATGCCAAAGTGGCTGATTTTCTGGCGGCTAACGCCGAAGTCAACAGCGTAAAAGCTTCTTAAAAATAGCCATTTAAAAACTATTTTTATTTGACTGAACGCTGATTCGGGGAATATTCTATTATTTTAATCTATAATTGTTGCATTTTCAGATAAAGGATGAGGATTATGAAGAACTCAGTATTGGTTCCGATGGTTATTGAGCAGACCGGACATGGAGAACGGGGTTATGACATTTATTCGCGGTTGCTGAAAGACAGAATTATTCTGTTGGGCACGCCGGTTGATGATAACGTTGCCAACTTGATTGTCGCGCAGTTGCTGTTCCTGCAGTCTGAAGATCCCAAGAAAGATATTGATCTTTACATCAACAGTCCCGGCGGTTCTATCACTGCCGGTCTGGCAATTTATGATACGATGCAAATTTTGTCCTGCGATGTGAAAACTTATTGCATCGGTCAGGCGGCCAGTATGGGGGCAGTATTGCTTTGCGCCGGCGCCAAAGGCAAAAGATATGCGTTGCCGAACTCAAGAATAATGATTCATCAGCCTTGGGGCGGAGCTGAAGGCACTGCCGCTGATATCAACATTCAAGCCCAGGAAATTCTGCGGTTGCGGGCAATGCTGAATAAAATCATTACTGTACATACCGGGCAGGCGTTGAAAAAGGTTGAAAAGGATACCGAACGGGATTATTTCATGTCTGCGGAAGAAGCCATGAAGTACAGCATCGTTGATAGCGTTGTTGAAGGGCCGCAAGCTAAAAAACGTTAACTTTGAATTGGAAATAATATGTCAAATAATCGTAACCGCGGAAAGCAGGATGTAATATGTTCTTTCTGTGGACGCAACAGCAGTGATGCCGGAGTCGGACAACTGATTACCAGTCCGACCGGTTCGGCAATTTGTCAAAGCTGTGTTGGTCTTTGTACTGACCTGTTCAAGAAAGACAGCAAACCGGGAGAAACTGCGGATGTTGCATGTCCGATTGGCGAGCTGAACGTTCCCAAGCCGGAAAAAATCAAGCAGGAGCTGGACAAATTTGTTATTGGTCAGGAAAAAGCCAAAAAAGTTATGGCGGTGGCCGTGCATAATCATTACAAACGCTTGAAATCTCAATATCAGCACAAAAGTACTGACGCTGAGCATGATGGCGTGGAAATTGAAAAAAGCAATGTTCTGCTGATTGGTCCGACCGGATCCGGTAAAACCCTGCTGGCGAAAACATTGGCCAAGTTACTGGATGTGCCGTTTTGCATTTGCGACGCGACGACCATTACTGAGGCCGGTTATGTCGGCGAAGATGTTGAGAATATCATTTTACGACTGGTGCAGGCGGCGGATTATGATATTGCCAAGGCTCAAATTGGAATAATTTATATTGATGAAATTGATAAGATAGCCAGAAAAACTGAGAATGTTTCAATTACTCGCGATGTATCTGGCGAAGGCGTGCAGCAGGCGTTATTGAAAATTCTTGAAGGCACCGTGGCGAATGTTCCGCCAAAAGGTGGGCGTAAGCATCCGCATCAGGAATATTTGCAGGTGGATACTGCCAATATTCTGTTTATTTGCGGTGGCGCATTTATCGGATTGGACAAAATAATTCAGCGGCGCATTGGCAAGCAGGTGCTTGGTTTTAAACATGTCAGTGATGTGGAAGCTCCAGTTTCAGCAGTTCGCAAACTGAAAAAAGATGAAAATCCGCTGTTCAGATATGAGCCGGAAGATTTAATCCGGTTCGGTTTGATTCCTGAATTTGTCGGACGACTTCCGGTGATTGCGCATTTGGCTCCGTTGAAAAAAGAAGACTTGATTAAGATTCTTACCGAGCCGAGAAATGCTTTGACGAAGCAGTACAAAAAATTGCTGGGGATGGAAGGCGTTGATTTGCAGTTTACTCCGGAGGCATTGGATGCGCTGGCAGGACAGGCAGAAGCCAAAGGCACTGGCGCCAGA
>JBAYVM010000306.1:0-4281 GCA_041674645.1 Victivallaceae bacterium
AACCGACACCGGAGGTGTCAAACGTTTGTAGCCCAACGAAAATAGAATGTTCGACTCCTGCGGAGTCGCAGATTTTGTTGCCTTATTATTCTATAAACGTGTTATCCCGTCGGGATAATAAAACTAACTGGCTGTTGAATCACAGAAAAACAGGCGTTCAATTGGACACATGTGCTTGCTCAAGTACTGAGCTCTGTTTGCCATTCCCTCAGGTCACAGCCGGAACAGTGAACCCATTTTTTTGCCCAACAGAATTGCCGCGGCGCCCAGAGTACAGGCGAGAAATAACATCGCCCAGACGCCGAAGGCGCAGGCAATGTACGGACCGGAACCCAATATTTGTGACAGTTCAAAAATCGCTTTGGTAATCGGATAAAAAACGCTTTTTTGCGCCAGGATTAGTGAATCTGACACTTCCAGCATGGAAAAGCTGAACGCGAACAGCGCGCCGACAATCAGGTTGGCGCTGATTAACGGAATCGTTATTCTGCGGATGGTCATGAATGAGCCAGCGCCAAGATTTTTTGCTGCTTCCTCCAACTCCACCGGGGTTTGTTGCAACCCGGCGGCGGCGGCTCTGACCACATACGGCAAACGGCGCACGGCGTAAGCTGCCGCTAGCAACAGCGTTGGGTTGGTTATCGGATTCATCAGGTCACGCGCCCAGGAAAAACGCACCGACAGGCTGAGATAGCCGAACGCCATAATTATTCCCGGCACCGCCAGCGGCAGCATGGACAGCATGTCGAACAGAATTGCGCCTTTTATTTTCCAGCGGACAATCAGCAGCGCGGTCAGCAATCCGGCAATCAGGGCGACAACCATTGCCAGTGATGAATATTTCAAACTGTTGATAATGCTGGGAACGACGATTTTATCCGACATGGCATTTTTAAAATGAATCATCGAGTAGGCGTGCGGCAGAATTGTCCGGTACCATTCTTCGGAAAACGCGGTCAGGATTAACGCCAGATGCGGCAGCACGGCGCAACCAGTGATGGTGAGCAGCAGTGTTGTCGGCAGATACTTTTTCCAACCGGAAATTTGAGCGGCTGACGAGCCGGAAATTCCTTTAGTGACGGTTCCGGCGGAACTTCCGCCCAGCACGAATCTTGCCAGCAGATACAGTCCGGCGGCGATTACCAGCATTACCAGCACGAGCGAGTAGGGTAGCGGGTTGGTTTCCAGTTCGGTAATGCCGTTGAATATCTGAACGGTTGTCACCCGGTTGTAACCGAACATGAGCGGCGTTCCAAGTTCAGTAAAGCTCCAGATTAGAACGATACTGCCACCGGCTAGAATGCCGGGTTTTAACAGCGGCAGAGTGATTTTCCGGAATCGTTGCCAACGGTTGGCGCCGAGGTTTCTGCCGGCTTCGTCCATTGCCGGGTCGATATTCGCCAGCGCCGTAACCAGATTCAAGTAGAGAATCGGATACAAGTGCAGGGCTTCAATAAAACATATTGACCAGAATTTTCCACGTCCGCCCAGCCAGTCCACCGGCGCAAAACCGAAATTTCCCAGTATTGTATTGAACACTCCGTAATGTCCCAGCAAATGTTGAAAGCCGAGCGCTCCGACAAATGGCGGCAGAATCATTGGCAGCATAATGAACAGGCTGGTCAGTTTTTTGCCGGGAAACTCGTATTTGTCATAAACCACCGCCAGCGGCATGGCGATAATGAATACCATCATGGTGGTGACTGCCGCAATCGCGAACGAATTAAGCAGACCTTCCACATAAATTGAACTGCGGAATATCTCTTCCAGCATTTTTAAATTCATGCCTTGTTCAATAACCGTGTAAACCGGCAGCAGCAGAAAAATCGTGAAAAAAATCAGCAGAAAGAATGCGGTGAGGTAGCGGATGATATTCATTTTCCGCTCCTTGCCAGCGCGGCGGCGTTCAAGTAGTTTTGTCTTGACTGTTCACTCCATTCGCGTCTAAGTCTGACGACATCAATCATTGTCCAGTCCTGTCCGGGGTAGAGCCGCGCGGCATTTTTTCCCGCTTCATTATAGTTGAACGGCAGTTTGTTGAATTCGTTCATGGCTTGCGGAACAGCTTCCGGGCCGCCGGCGTCGATTATTGCATTCCAGGCGCTGCAGAGTTCCGGTTGCGGGTCAAGCGCAATACATTTCACCATAATCCGGATGAGATTGAAATACGCTCCGGTCCAGGCGGCGTGATATTGGAAATCTTTGCTGGCGCGATATGGGTCGTAATCGCCATCGGCCATGAACGGCAGATATTCCGGAGTAAACATATCTTTGCGGATGGGCGTCCGGCGCAATGTGTATTTTACCGGTCCGCCGGGAGTTCCGGTGCGGAAATCCCAGATTTTTTGTCCGTCTTTCGACAGCAGAAATTCAATAAAAGCTTTGGCGGTTTGCGGGTTCGGAGCTCCGCGCAAAAGTTGCACCGGGTCGGGGGCAACCGAAGTGCCGCAACGTGGAGAAATATAGACGACACGAGTTTTGCCGCGTGCCTGTTGTTCCGTCCATTCCGCTTCTGTTCTACCGTAAAAATCAATGCAGATTCCGGCGGCGGTATCGCCGGCGGCAACATCCTGCGGAACTTTTCCGGCGGAATCTGTAATGTATCTGGAATTGGCGGCTATCTGTTTTATCAAGTTCAGGCCATTTGCCCAGCCAATGGCTTTGCCGTTTTTCGGGTTACTGGCAACGGCTTGCGCCATTTCGGCCTGAATTATCATCTCAAAACATTTATTGATGGAACCTGACTTGGTCGGGTCGGCAATCGCGGTCTGCTGGAAAAATCGCGGTTCACCCAAATCATTCCAGGCGGCTGGCGGCGCTGAATTATCCATGGCTTGCAACCGGTCGGTATTGTAGCATATTCCGAAGGATGACAGGCAAACGCCGTAGTAACGCCCTGCTTTATCATAAAACTTTTCACCACTGAAGTTTTCCGGTATAATGTTGTCGGTAAACCAATCCGGATGGAGTTTTTGAATTCCGGCATCCACGGCGTAACCTTTGTCCGCATGTTTGCTGTGGTCGTAAACTCCGCCGCCGAAGAACAAATCAATTTCAATGCCGACATTTGACGCGAGAAACATTTTTCTGGCGCGTAACGCTTCCGGCGGAGCGCCTGGAGTTGACCGGTCTAAACGATAGTTGCTGAAAGCGTTCGCGACAATCGGGCTCCATGAAGCATTTTGATTGTTCGACTCCCAGTACTGGCGGAATGCGGCTTCAAAACGGTCATTGATGTAGCGGACGATATCCGAGGTTCCGCCTGTGCTTCGCCAGTCAAAAACTACCTCTTTGCCAAATTTTTCGCGGTAATATTTTTTAAACGCGTGTTCAAATTCGTATTTTATCGGTTCCGCGTGCGGCGTTATGATAATCAGCCGGTCTTTCCCGGAAACGGTTTCCGGCGCGGAATGCGGACGCAGAATCAGCGGAATCGCGATCAGAATTACCAGCGGCAGAAATGCTAATGACAGACGACGGAGCATGGTTTTACTCCCCGCTTAAAAGAACAATGTTTTCCGGTGCAATGCTGAACCGGCATTTGTCGCCGGGTTTTCTCAGTTTAGCGCCCAGTTCGGCGACGGTCAGCTTCACACCGTTGGAATTGAGTTCCCAGACCGCAGTTTCGCCTAAAAACATGCCGTCTTCGATGATTGCGTCAAAACAGTTTTCCGTAGCATTTTCGCCGATTAATATATTTTCCGGACGCACCAGTACGGTTATTTTTGGTTGGGAATTTGGGAGTGGACAGGTTGAAATCAATTTGCCCAGCGGAGTATTGACCTCAGACTTGTTTTGTTCGCTAAAAAGCAGGGTTCCCGGTATAAAATTGCATTCACCCAGGAATCCGGCAACGAACTGATTGACTGGGGCGCAATATAGTTCCGTCGGTGTGCCGGTTTGCTGAATTACACCTTTGTCGAGCATTGCAATCTGGTCGGCCATGCTTAACGCTTCTTTCCGGTCATGAGTAACGTAAATCGCGGTGAGTTTGCGTTCTTTGCAAATCCGGCGGATTTCCAGCCGCATGGAATCGCGCAGTCGTGCGTCAAGATTTGACAACGGTTCGTCCAGCAGCAAAACTTTGGGATTTACTGCCAGTGCTCGCGCCAGCGCCACCCGTTGTTGTTGACCTCCGGACAGCGACGGCGTTTTTCGCTTATGGAAGTCGCTCAGTTGAACTGTTTCCAGCGCGGCTTTCACGCAACGGTCAAGTTCGGGATTTTTCACTCCGGCGGCATTCAGTCCGAACGCGACATTTTCATAAACTGTCATGTGTGG
>JBAYVM010000307.1:0-4248 GCA_041674645.1 Victivallaceae bacterium
ATCTCACTTGTAATACTAAATGCACTATTCTTAATTTGTAACACTAAATGCACATATCTCTTTTTGTAAGAGTGAATGCACAACTCCATTTTTTCATGAGGCGTTTACTTTTTCAATTAACAGTTTTTTATTTTTTTTTGCAATGGTATTGACATATCTCAAATCATCACTTATACTAACTTTGCATCACTTATCAACACTTTGATAATTTAAAGGTTGTAATTGTTATGGAATTATTGCTGAAAAAAGATATTGTCTATAATAAACTGAAGAATGACATTGTTTCCGGCAATCTGCGCGCTGGAGAAAAACTGTCACAGGGCGTAGAACTGGCCAAACAGCTTGGCGTGTCACATGATACTGTCCGTTCAGCGCTGACCAAACTGAAAGATAACGGTTATATTACCATAATTCACGGCAAAGGCACGTTTGTATATCCTGATAATCCTAAATCTATAGCAACCTCAACAATAATGGTTGTTCACGGAGCTGAAGCAGGATTTGAACTGCCTTGGCATTACATCGTTCCAGAAATCAGCCGTTACGCGGAAAAAAATAATCTAAAGTCATTCATTACCACGAACATTGCGCTGGAAATGTTTTCAGATTTTGAAATAAGCTCTTTTGTCGAGGCGAATAACATTATCGGAATTGTTGCGGTCATGAATAATTTTATTGGCAACGAATCAATTTTAGCAAAACTTCGTGCCGCCGAAGTTCCAGTCGTAATCACACACGCCAAATTACATGACCCTGAAGTAACCGGATTTGCCGGAGTTACAATAGATGAAAAAGAAGGTTGGAATGTTGCGATTGCGTATTTGGCGGAATGCGGACACAAGAATATTGCAGTGATTGGGGGCATGGGAGAATTTGGATTCCGTGGATATTGCAGTCAGGGAATTCTAGCCTGTCTTAAAAAAAATGGGGCAAATACGAATGAACATTTACTCAAGCAGCTACCATTCGACAAAGAAATCATTAAATCAGCAGTTCGTGAATTGTTCCGCGCCAAACCATTTCCTACAGCAATCTTATGTTTCTCTGATTTCTACGCTATTTATGCTTATGAAGCATTAAAAGAGATGAACTTGCGGATACCGGAAGATGTCGCGGTTATGGGAACCTGCGGTTTCCCGGATGCCAAACTGCTCGCGCCGCCGCTATCCACCATTGATTATGGGTATGCAAAATTCGCGGAAACCGCAGTGGAAATACTACAACACCCGGAAAAATGGTTTAACCCGAATAACGGACGCGGAAAATTGAGAATCCAACCTTTTAAATTAAGAAAACGCAAAAGCACCGAAATAAAATAACCCGCAATTTTAACGGAGGTATTGAAAAATGAAAAAACAAACCGAACAAACGCAAAGGGACGGCAAAATGAACCAGAAAAAAAGTCGCAACATGTTGAATATCAACAACTTCACCCTTATTGAGCTCCTCGTTGTAATCGCGATAATCGCGATTTTGGCAGCAATGTTGCTTCCCGCATTGAATAAAGCGCGGGAAAAAGCCAGAGCAATTGATTGCGGCAACAACCTGAAACAAATCGGACAGGCATTTATGCTTTATGTTAACGATTACAACGACAATTTGCCTGTCTCAAGAACGTATGGAGCCAATGCAAAATATTGGAACAGCGCAACAAAAGATCACGGTTTTCTGTCTGTCTATTTAAAAACTGTTGCTTCCGATCCAAGCAACGTATTGTATTATGGACTGATAAATGACACCGGGCGCGGACCATTCACCTGTACCTCCGCCGCAGGAATACAAGGAGTAGGATTAAACAGCTACGGATATAATCTCATTCTTGGCACACATGCAAATAATAATTTTCGTAAAATATCAAAATTCAGGAAACCTTCAGAAACAAGTCTGGTAATGGACATCGCCTCGCAAAACGGTCAACACGCAGATACCAGTCCTCAAACCGACCCGCCATCAAGTCTTCATGACTACCAGGTCAAGTATCGTCACGGTGACAAACGAGCGAATGTTGTTTTTGCTGAAGGTCACATGGAAAGCAAAAAATATGGAGCAATTCCCAGTGAAGATCCGGGCAACTTGGGTTGGACGGGCAGCCGGACGAAGTCTTTCTTCTGGAGTCCGTTGTCACCTCTATATTAAAATTACGCGAAGCAATTGAATCTGAAACTCGCGAAAGCTCAATAATTAATTGTCTGGGTTAGCAGACATAAACGCTGCAAGGCAACACCGGTATATAAAAAAGGAATAAAAATGAAAAGTTCGATGATTGGAATGGCGCTGGCATTTGCAGTGTTGATTAATTGTGAAAACAGCAATGCGGAAATCGCTAATCAGACAAAACAATTTTCTCCGGGCGGAGTGAGCATTGATTTTTCAGGAAAGAAGGTTCAATCTGAAGATACAGGCGGAAATCTGATTGCGGATGGAAAGTTCGAAAACACGGATGCGGCGTTGACGATTTATGACTCTCCAGGGAAATGGCGGAAAGCGTTTTACGCGCATGCCAGGACGGATCAAAAAGAGCTGGCAACTCTTGCCAGAAAAATGATTCCACAATTACTGACTCAGGAAATTGTTGCTGGCAATGCTGCGGAAGGCAATAAATGCGTAAAACTGGGAACTCCGGCGGAGACTTTAAAATACCGTCCGGAAGGCAAGCTGATGATTTCTAATCAGATAAAACAGCCAATTGTAATGCCGCCAATGAGCTCCCCTGAAAAGCTGAAGCTGACATTCAAGTGTAATGGTAAAATAGAAAATATTCCCGGCTTAAACAGTTTTATCGTGCTGGTTTATTTTTCTGACAAAGATAAAAAAGAAACCAGAAAGTATGTCAATCAGCAGATTGCACTGTCGGAGAACTGGCAGGAAAGAAGTGTGGAATTCATTGTTCCGTCAAATACCTGTACCGTGGCTATTTCACTGGCGCTTTATGGTTGCGGCAATGTCTTCCTTGACGACATCAAACTGAGCAAAACGAAAGTTGAACATGGAGTTACCGGCAAACTGATGCCTGGTGCATTCATGGACAATAAATTCTGCATTTCTCAAGATGAGCCCGCAATCATGGTTTTCGGCTTTCGCAATGAAAGCAAAGCGCCAGTGAATAATCCTTTTCTGCTGGTAAAACTACCCACAGGATTCAAAGTGATTGACCAGCGAAATATTCTGCCTTTGACGGAAAATACCAGCCCGGACGGATATACTACTTACAAAATTGACCTGGATAAAATAAAATCGTTTTTTGGTCAAGATATTTACCAGATGTACCATTTGGCATCGTTATTGGTAACAACTTCGCTTCCGGCAGGGAATAAAAATTACAACGCGGAATACTGGTATGAAGACGGAACTTACCGGAGCCCGGTGGATAAATTTGAGCTTCAAGTGATTCCTGCGATTGGCATTATTCAGTCGCCAAAAATTTTCAAAACCGGGATTCAATTACGGCGTGAAGGAGATTTTGTCGGCAAAGGAGCCGAAACGTTCGCAAAATTTTATAAAAATTCCGGGTTCAACTGCATACAAGGCAACGGAACTACAGAACTCAATTCAGCATTAAAAAACAATAATATTTTCCGTTTCCAGGAATTGTATTTTCTGGCTAACGGTTACCGGATTGGCGGAAACGACAAACCGGACAACGTCAAGTTTCAACTGGCTGACGGTTCATATCTGACCTCGCCGCATCAGATAATATGCCCGACAGAAGTTTACCGGCAGGGGTCATATTACCGTAATCAGGTTGTCGGCATGTTGAAAGATGCGCTGGAAAATAATTCAGCGGACAGCATCATGTGCAACTGGGAACCGTACATGTTCGATTTCAAAGGGTGTTTCTGTCCGCGTTGCAAAGAGGAATTTATCAAATACAGCGGACTCCCGGCTGATGAAGTCAACAACGTCTGGCCGAAAGAAGTAATCGTAAAATATAAAGATCAATGGATTAAATTCCGCAGCTGGCAGCACGGACAAATATGTAGCACTTTGGATAAAACTATTTCACAGCTCGGACAGAAAGCAGGTAAACCTGATGCCCATTTTGTGCCGGAAATTGCCTGGAGTCAGTTGATTGAAAAAACAAACCCGGACTTTGCCCAGTACAATCCGCTGGATTACATGCAGGACTTGCCGTGGATCGAACCGTGGGGACCGTATATTTTCTATGATTTTACTAAACCATACATTTATAACACAGGCGCTCATCTTATTACCTGGACTGCCGCAAAAGACAATAAAGAATTCGTTAAT
>JBAYVM010000308.1:0-4243 GCA_041674645.1 Victivallaceae bacterium
GAGATTCTTTCCAATCAGCTTGATTTTCATAACTATTTTACCTCATCGTGAAGTTTGTTCGCCATCCGGTGTTTGGCAATTATCGCATAAATCACCGCCGCCGCACAATTCCCGACATTTATTGACTCTTTATCACCGAACATCGGCAGACTGATTACCGCATCACAAGCCGCAATCGTCTCTTCGTCCACACCTAACGCTTCATTGCCAAAGACCAACGCCAGCGGAAATTTGTAATCGAACTCCCAGGCGAAATGACTGTTCTCAGCGCGTTCCACCGCCAATATCTGCCGCACGCCTTCCGCCCGCAACGTTTTGACCGCTTCCAGCGAATCTGTCATCTGGCGGCACGGAACCAGTTTATCCGCGTTCATTGCCGTTTTCGCCAGTTTCGGATGCGGTGGCGCTGGTGTATAACCACAGGCAATAATTTCTTTCGCTCCTGCCGCCTCGGCAATGCGAAAAATATTACCGGTATTATGCGCGCTTCTCAAACGATCCAACACAAAAGTTATTTCAAAATGTTCCTGCTGCTTCATCTTATGTTGAGTCCTGAACTTTGCTACTTTTGCAATTATTTCTACTAAAATACCTTTCTTTGCTCTTTTTGCAATCACTCCAGTTGACAACCACCACAGATTTGCAGTATATTCAAAATCAAATATTCGCAAACCCTGGAGAATCTGGATATGAAAACGCTGATTATTTTAAGACATGCCAAAGCGGAAAAAAACGGCCCGTCCGACTTCGAAAGGAAACTGAGCGACGAAGGAAAAATTGCGGCTGAACACAACGCCGGACAAATGAAGCAGCACGGCATTAATCCAGACCTGATCATCTCCAGTCCCGCGAAACGCGCTCTAAAAACCGCAAAAATCACCGCAAAAATCCTGAATATCTCCGACAACCTGATTATTGAAGACCTTCAGATTTATGCCGCCGGCGCTTCAAAATTAATAAAATTACTGCGCCACACCGACGATTCTTTCAAAGAAGTCATGCTGGTCGGACACAATCCTGACCTGTTCGAAATGATTGAGGAATTATCGCCGCAACCAGTCGATGTTTTAAGACCGGGCGACGCAGTAATGCTAAAATTTGAAACTAACTCCTGGCAGAAAATCTCCGCTGAAAACTGCGTTTCAACCAAAAAAATTGCCGGATGACATGGACTGGATTATGAAAGATAGCAAACGCCTGCTCATTTACAACGCGATAGATACTATTCTAATCCCGATATTATGTGGCGGATTAATATTGACAGGAATATATTTTATGCCAAAATTTGGCAAAGCTGTTGTCTTTTTGCTATTGCCGGCGGTGGCTTTGTTTCTATTTTCTGCCGCAAAAAGTATTCTGCTTATTTTGAAAAGAGAAAGCTCATGGACATCGAGAATACTTGCGCTAACCGGTCTTCTTATTTGGAGTTTATATTTTTTTCTGGCAATCTCTCATTCTTCATAATGAAACATGGAGTAATAATTGGTTTAAAAATCTGTTCCAAATTGTTTTTCGTGAAATCCTGCTTATATTTTTCCTGTATTAAAGATAAACAGAAACCATAACTTGCTGGAGGATATTGAGATGAAACACTTATTGTTTGTGTTGACTGTTTTTTGTTTGATAACAGCTATTCTTGCGGATGACATTCAGAAAATTCCCCAAGGCGTTCGATACAAGGAGACCACGGACGAAATCAATAACGCAGCCAAGTCTTTAGCGCTCTCAAGATTCTCCGCCGATACTAGAAATGAGGATATCTTGTCATTATTTGGACCAATGCTCATTTGTGGTCCCGGCTTGTGGCGCAACATAAAAATGGACAGAGCCGTGTCAAAACTCGACAAAGGCAAGGCGCAATTCCAAGTTCCTGTTCTCGCGTCGGATGGAACTATTCAGCGGATTGATAAACTTGAGGGCAAACTGTTTCAGTCTCCTGATGAAATCCTGGTATTCTGGAAAGCTTTTTCTCAAAGAATAGACTTTTCAAACCTGAAAGCTAGAAAACTGAATGAGAATGAACTCAGAATTTTTTGGGCTATGATTCCTTTCAATATTACGGAACCGCTTTTTATTCTGGAATCGAAAAAAAATAAAGTGCTGGTCGTATTCACCTCGCCAGAAAAATTAAAGATTATGTGGATTGATGACTATCAACATCTCACAATTAAAAAACCGATAATTTCCAACAAGATGTATGAAGTTGACCGCAAATAACAGCGACCTGTCAGCCGTTTTAAAAGGCAGGGGACACTTTTTGAGTAGCATAAACTATTATAAAGCCTGACTGCATTACGGCTTTCAATAGATGAGGGATGGACATGCAACATAATGCCACTACGGAGAGTGGCGTTCCCAGAGGTGATACCATCCATGCAACATAATGCCACTGCGGAGAGTGGCGTTCCCAGAGGATAAAATTCAGCTCAGCGGCGGCATTTTCCGGTTATTGACACCTGACCAATGATTTTATCGCCAATCAAGCGCAGAAGCTGTTTTTCGGAGAGAAAACTTTCATCAGTTTTGATTTCACTTACTTTCAAAGCATAGACCGTGAACACGTAATTGTGAATTCCAGTTCCTGCTGGTGGTTTCGGTCCGCCGTAACCGGTTGCGCCGAAACTGTTCTGCAACTCAACCGCGCTTCCAGTAATTTTTTCCGGCGACGCGTTTTCCGGTAACGAGCTTACGGTTGCCGGAATATTGATTATCATCCAATGCACCCAGTTTCTGGCGACCGGATTGGCATCAATGCAGGTAATTACAAATGATTTGGTATTAACCGGCACATTTTTCCAGCTCAACTGCGGAGAAATGCTGTTATCACGGTCAAGCAAAGTGTATTTTGCCGGAATTGTACTGTTATTACTGAAACTTGCAGAGGTTACAGTAAATTTCTGTTCTCCACGGCAGAACGTCGCAATTCCGCATAAAACCAGCGACACAAAGATAAGTTTAACACAGTTCATTTTTCCCGCCTCCTATGTTGCTTCCACAACATTTAAATATACTTTACGAATATTTTTTCGCAAGCAGACTTATAGATTCTCCGGAATTGTTTTTACAACAGGTGCATCATTAGCGGAATGGTGATAATTGAGGCGAGCGTGGTAACAATAATCGACTGTCCGGCGAAATTGGGGTCGCCGCCGAAACGGCGGGCAATCATTGCCGAGGAAACCGACACCGGCATCAGGGCGACAACAAAAGTCACCCGATAAGCGGCTTCCGGCAGCGGCAGCAGTTTGAGAATAAAAATAATCATCAACGGTATAATGACCAGTCGCACCACGGAAAGACAGAGCACGTCAAATTTATTTTGCAGCGTTTGATGGGCGTTAATGAACAGCGCCGCGCCGATTACCATCAACATCAACGGCACCGAGGCGTCGCCGAGTTTAGTAAAAACCGTCATAATGACCTCCGGAACCGGAATGCGGACAAAACAGAAAATCAACGCCAGCGCCACCGCAATCTGATTAATGGAAAAAATATTTTTTATTGTCTGTTTCAAGTTGGCGCCGCCCATTGTCGCGATGCCGATGGTCCAGAAACCGATGGTCGAGCCGATATTCATAATCAGCAACAGCGGAATATATTCCTGCCCCCACAAATTCGCCAGAATGATGTAAGGCAGGAACAGATAGTTATTTATCGCGCAATAGTGGTGAAAAGTCGCCATGCGTTCCGGAGTGCGGTTGGTCATGCAGTAACGGAAGCCGAAACCGGCAATGCCGCCGAACAACATCAATCCGAAACCGAGCAACGGCATTATCCATAATTCATCTAATTTCGTCGGGTCAAAGTTTTTGGTTATCGAGGCGAAAACCATCATCGGGAATAGAATATCGATAATCAGCCGGCCAAGTTTATTCAAATCCTTCTCTTCAATTATTTTCAGCCACATCGCCAGTCCGCCAACGGCGAACATGCCGAAGGTTTCGACAATCGCCATAATCACATTATACATCATAATCTATTTTTACTTTCAGTTATCTTTATGGAGGATTGCTCCGTCGATACCGGTATTCAACGTTCTTACTCAGCAGTCAGGAGCCAGCAGTCAGAATAAATTCACATAAACCTGTCAGACGCTAAATTTAAAGACTCAGTCTTCCGCTTTTACCTTCATCTGTTGGATATTTCTTGTTGAACATTGGATATTCAATCAAAACCGTTATTCCACGTCCGCCGTCTGTCGCACAGACATCAGGTACGATTTTAAATATTGACCGGTGAATGA
>JBAYVM010000309.1:0-4237 GCA_041674645.1 Victivallaceae bacterium
CAATACTCAACATAATTCGGGCGAGGGGGAATTTCCGTTAGAGGAATATACGCTATCGGAGCTCCCAGCCTTGTTTTTACTGAAATATGCAATAAATCGTTGGGAAGAATTTTTCTCTGATTTTTTCCCTGCCAATGCCACAGAGCTTTATTGTATTCATCATGCCTGATTCCTGCCGGATTTTCGGTAATTTCTTTGAATTTAAACTTCAAGCCGTGGTCGTTGGCATTATCAATCATCCATTTGAGCGTAATATTGGACAACCCGTCATCGTCTGAATAGCCGCCGCCAATGTCGCTGTGAATTCCCGCAAACCAGACCTCGCGAACCCGTTCGTCCGGCTTAAATCTTAAAACGGGAAATTTAGCGCGGAGTTCATCAATGGACATGGCATGGTAGGCATTTTTTACGTTTGGCGCCAGTTCATCATCGTTATAATTGTCAAAACCGGCGCTTTTTACCGTGTCCCAGAGACCGAGCATTTCAATCTCATTGACCGGAATGTGCCGATCCGTTTCCAGGCGTTTCTGCAAATTATCATATTTTTTGTCTTCAAACCAATGGCAGAGTTCTTCGCATTTGTTGGCGTCAGCCGGAATGCCGCAACGGAACAGCAGCCAGCAAAACACCCGGGCGATATAAGCTCCACGGCTGAAACCGAAAACATAAAGTTGAAAGTTGTCGAACGTGGCGGTGCGGTCATTGATTCGATCAGTCAGCCAGCGGAAAGCGTCGGCTAATCTTTCCGAAATTCCGCTGCCCCATACATTGCCGGGAATTGCTTCCCCGACTCTGGCGCCAACGCCTTTCTCATAAAATGGCGGCGGATTTATTGCTTTCGGCGCGATCAGGTCGGATAATTTTACAACATTGGAAATTTCATTCTCAATATCCGCCGTGTTTCCGGTTCCGTCAAAAAGCACAACATACTGCCGGGTTTTAGATTTAATGTCCATATTTTACCTTCACTAAAAATTAAAATTGAACTGTCTCCTGTCTCCTGCCTCCTGCCTCCTGCCTCTTATTTTGAATTGCGGGCGGGCATTAACGGACCATCATAATCCTGTTGCGGCGGAGCCTGAATCCACCATTCTATTTCCTGCGGAACGTATAAGCCGAGCGTCAACACTGCCGTCGCGGAATACAAATAGTTTGCATGACAGATTACCCGGTACAAACCCAGGCCGTCTTTGGCTTTTTTTATCTCATATTCCTGCCATTTGAATCCGTAAAATGAACCGTGGATAGTTTCATGTCCGTTTGTTTTCTCCGGCGTTCCGCTTCCTTCAATTGGAAAATTCGTACACCCGGCGAGAATGAATGCGAACGTTAAGCATACTGTCTGCAAAAAAAGTTTCATGTTTTCCCCTCATTTTATTAGTCTGTCCCAGAACTCTGTAAGCTTACAGCAAAATACATTCAAAATCAAGCCCCGTTAGAAAACCAAAATCATCAAACTTCCTTTCCGGACGTGATTATCAAAGTCTTTAATTCTCTTTTTATTCCGTTGCTTGATGAGCGGAAACGCTATGGTAGTTTCAAATATATAAAAATAATTATTTGTCACTTGAAATGAATGATTTCTATCATAAGTTTGATAAACATTGACTTGGGAAAAAGGTTGTTTTGAGGAACTTTTAGGGAAATATGTGTAATTCAAAGGGAGAATGAGAAAGTGAAGATTTCAAAAATCAGAGTACATAATTTCAGATCAATAATTAATGCTGAAATTGAAGCACACGATTTTTTAATGCTTGTTGGAGCCAACAATGCTGGGAAAAGCAATATAATAAACGCCCTGCGTTGTTTTTATGACGATCTGAAATGGTCAGATGATGATTTTCCCAAAACAGGTACAAAAGACGATGATTCTTGGGTTGAGTTGACTTTTGCTCTAACAGACAACGAATGGGAAAATTTGGCGGACAAATATAAAGAAGCTGTGAATAATCAGTGCATTGTTCTGAAGCGTCATTTTAGGGGTGATAAAGCAAAGGCTAAACAAAGCAATATTTACGCCACTGTAAATGGATTAGAAGAAACCGATCTTTTCTATGGAGCCAAGAATATTGGAACCGCAAAGTGTGGTAGTGTTGTCTATATACCTGCCCTGACAACACCTAATGATCAAATGAAAATGACGGGGCCTTCACCTTTGCGTAATATGCTTAATTTTATGCTAAAAAAGGTGGTTTCTAAAAGCTCAGCGTATGCTCAGCTTGGTCAAGCTTTTGATGCTCTCAACACCGAAGCAAAGCAGGATAATGGTTTTCTTTCTGAAATTGCTCTGCCCATCAATACTGCTCTCAATCAATGGAATGTAAAGATTGATCTTTCAGTGAATCCTATTTCCCCTGAAGAGATATCAAAATCACTGGTTAAATATGCGTTTGTTGACATAATGCTTGGGGATACTGCATTTGATCTGGAGCGATTTGGACATGGGTTTCAGAGATCAGTCATATATGAACTGATTCGTATTGCCCCGAGTTTCCAGGATGAGAAAGAAACAAAGAAAAAAGAGTTTAATCCTGACTTTACTCTTTTGCTTTTTGAAGAGCCAGAGGCTTTTCTACATCCATCCCAGCAGGAAAATATGGCGTATCATCTTAGAAGACTTGGAAAAGAATCTGAACAACAGGTTATTGCCACTTCTCATTCACCGGTTTTTATAGGCAAGAGTAGCGACAACCTTGGACAGATTTGCAGAATGCAAAAATGCAAAGGTGTTTCCTGCCTATTCCAACTGAAAGAATCAGAAAAAAACAACTTAATTCAAGCTGGTGGAGATTTTTTGACTGCGCTTACAGACTATGTAAATAATCCGGACATTAAGGAATCAAAGAAAGGAAAAGCCAAAGAATTAATAAAAAATGCTCCAGCAGAAGAGATTGCAAGTCAACATGAAAAATTCCGATTTCAACTTTGGTTAGATTCTGATCGAGCATCAATGTTCTTTGCTGATAAGGTTATTCTTGTTGAAGGCGCTACCGAAAAAGCACTTTTTAATTATTTGCTGGCCAATGACTGGCATGACTTGACAGCAGAAAGGATTCTTGTTGTTGATGCTCTTGGTAAATATAACTTCCATCGTTTCCTCAATTTGTTCGAAGCTTATGGTATTTATCATGGTGTCATGTTCGATAATGATGATGATAAAAATGAACATGCCGCAATCAACCAATTTATACGCGACAAAAAGAATCGTTTTACACTGGCTGATCCATTTGAATTTGACAAGCACCTTGAAAATCATCTTGGATTGTCTCTTCCTGGGCGAGACGATCAAAAGCCTCTTCAAATATTGAAGGCTATTGAAGAAAAAACGATAACTGCAGAACAACTCAGCCAGTTAAGAGTCGCGTTCTGCCAGTCTTTAGCACTTGATGTGGTTAAATGAAAATTCTACATACATCGGACTGGCATATAGGGAAGATGCTTTACGGGCGTAAGCGCTATGAGGAGTTCAGTTTGTTTCTGGACTGGCTGGCGGAAACCATCACCCGTGAACAAATTGATGTGCTTATTGTTGCCGGAGATATATTTGACACCAGTTCTCCGAGCGCTACGGCGCAGGAACTTTATTATGGATTCCTATGTCGAGTGGCGAAATCCTGCTGTCGCCATGTAGTCGTTACTGCTGGAAATCATGATTCTCCGTCGTTGTTGAATGCGCCGAAAGGAATTTTGCGGGCGCTTAACGTTCATGTTATAGGATGCGCGACAAAAAATCCGGAAGATGAAGTTTTGTTACTCAAAGATGGAAATGGACAGCCGGAATTGATTGTGTGTGCGGTTCCGTATCTGCGGGATCGCGACATCCGAACTGTTGAGGCGGGCGAAAGCGTAACCGACAAGGACCGGAAACTGATTGAGGGAATACGTTCACATTATGCCGCCGTTTGCGATTTTGCGGAAAAACAGCGTTACGAACTCAATGTTCCAATCCCGATAATTGCTACCGGACATCTTTTTACCGCAGGTGGACAAACCGTTGATGGCGATGGAGTAAGAGAATTATATATCGGTTCGCTGGCTCATGTCGCGGCAGATATTTTTCCTGAATGTATTGATTATTTGGCGCTGGGACATCTTCATGTTCCGCAACTGGTCAACGGTTCCGCGACCAGACGTTACAGCGGTTCGCCGTTGCCGATGGGATTTGGAGAGGCCAAACAGGAAAAAAGTGTTATTGTTGCCGATTTCTCTGATAATAAATTAGATGTTAAGAAAATCG
>JBAYVM010000310.1:0-4227 GCA_041674645.1 Victivallaceae bacterium
AATGCACTATTCTTAATTTGTAACACTAAATGCACATAGCTCTTTTTGTAAGAGTGAATGCACAACTCCATTTTTTCATGAGGCGTTTACTTTTTCAATTAACATATTTAAAACAACGCTGACAATTATTCCGCCTAATCTCGCAAATAAGATTACGTGCAGTATATTATAAAAAAAATTAACTTAAAAAGCAGACAACTATTATTTTATGAATATAACGAAGAAAAAGATTTGGATATTCTCAGGCGAAGCTTCTGGAGATACTTATGGCGCAATGCTTACCGGAGAGTTTAAAAAACTGGCTTCAGAGCGTAATACTCAGGTAGAAATATCTGGAATGGGCGGACCGGAAATGAAAAAAGCCGGCGTAAATATTCTGGTAGATTCCACTGAACTTGGCGTTGTCGGCTTCATTGAAGTATTCAAACATATTTTTACTTTTATCAAAATATATCGTTCACTGGTGAATCTTGCGGCCAAAGAAAAACCTGACGTGATTATTCTGATTGACTACCCAGGATTCAATCTGCGCTTTGCCGCCAGTATGTTCAGACGAAAAATTCCAGTCATCTGGTACGTCAGTCCTCAAGTCTGGAGCTGGGGCAAAGAAAGAATCCATAAACTGGCTAAATATTGTCAAAAAATGCTGGTAATTTTCCCTTTTGAAACCGAAGTGTATGCAGGCAGCGGGCTTGATACAGAATTCGTAGGACATCCGCTGGTCAATATCATTCAAGGTCGCAAAGACCGTGCAATAGTTCGCGACCCGCACACACTGTTACTACTGCCCGGCAGCCGCACCATGGAAGTCAACCGTCTGCTCCTGCCAATGCTTGAAACTGCGTTGGAAATGAAAAAAAGACATCCGGATATGAAATTTGTTATTTCTGCCCCTAGAGAAAAAATATTCAAATTATGCCAACATATCTATGATAAGTTCAAAAAAATCAACCCGGAGCTGGAAGTTGAATTAGTGTGCGGGAATACTGCGTACTGGCAACAACGGGCTGGAACTGGCCTGGCGGCATCTGGAACTGTAACTGTTGAGTCTGCCATTGCCGGACTGCCGTTGGTTGTCGCCTACCGGCTTAACTGGATTACCCTGCTGGTTGCCGGAATGCTGGTAAAACTTTATCGCGGATTTTTCACCATGGTCAACGTCATCGCCAACAAAGCCGTTTTTGAAGAATTTCTTCAATGGCACGTCAACGCAAAAGAACTTTCTGATGCCTTGGATCAAATTATCCCAGGCGGCAAAAGAAGAGAGAAAGTTGAACAGGAAATGCGCGAAGTGGTTGACGCTATTTCTGTCGGCAACGACAATCCATGCCGTAAGGCAGCTCAAGCATGTGTTAATTACCTTGAAACTCAAGATAAAAAAATAATCAAATAAAATAATCAGCAAATGTAGCTTGCAGCTATTCGAAGTAAAACATGGTACTTTATAAAAGTTTGCCCCGACAAGCTAAAAAACTACCCCCCCTTTCAGTCAAGCTATGATTCGGCATAAAACAGTCGCAAACGCTTCATTTATTCTAATTCGGCTTGATATTCAGGTGTTTTTTTGCATAATTCTTCGCCAGTGGGCGTGATTCCTAAAATAAATTTATTAAATATAGAAATCCGTTCAAGCTTGAAGTGGCGCAAAACATCAACTTTTATTTATATTTTCATAAAATATCAAAAAAAGTTTAAAAATATTCAAAACATCGTTACACTTTCTAGAAAATGGTGCTATACTAATATCAGAAGTTTTAGGGTTTAGGTCTTTTAAGTTCCTATACGCAATTTTCTCCTCTTCATAATTACTCCTCTAAAACGCTTGAGAGCCTAAACCCTAAACTCCTTAAGCGCTTTACCCCTTGTCTCCTCCCACAATGCATGTTACATTACATAAAAAACATTAACGGAGACTTTTTATGCACCCGGAAACAGACTGCATCATTTTAATTGATGCCTATTCACAAATATTTCGAGGTTATTACGCCATTCGTTCATTGACCAACTCAAAAAATCAACCGACTAACGCCATTTATGCGTTCACTAAGTTCCTGTTAAAACTGCACCATGAATATCCATCTTCATGCGGCGCATTTGCTTTTGACTGCGGCAGACCGGCATTCCGGATGGAGATTGCGCCTGACTACAAGGCTAATCGGGCGCCGATGCCGGACGATTTGCGTTGCCAGTTGCCTAACATCAAAGCTATGGCTGAAGCTTTCGGCTGGCCGGTATTCCTTAAAGAAGGCTTTGAAGCCGACGATTTGCTGGCTGGCATCGCAAATGATTTTCCGGAATATCCGGTGAGAATCATCAGTTCCGACAAGGATTTATCACAACTGGTTGACGAACGAGTAAAAATGTTGGTTCCAGACATGAAGAGCGGCAGTATGATTTTGCGTGGCCCGGAGGAAGTCATTGAAAAGTTTGCGGTCGCTCCCGATAAAATCATTGATTACCTTTCTATGGTTGGTGACAGTTCTGATAATATTCCCGGAGTTCCCGGCATTGGAGTAAAAACAGCCGCTCAATTGATTAATGCTTACGGCTCGATTTCTGAAATTATTGCCGCACCGGAAAAAGTTACCAATGAAAAATTGCGCAACAAAATTATGGATAACGTTGACCTGATTAGAAAAAACATTGATTTGATTACGCTTAGAACAGAAATCTCTGACAAGCCATGGACATCAGTAGAATCGCTGAAACGAAAAACTCCAGACTTGAAAAAAATAACGGCAATTTGCCAGGAGATGGAACTGAAAAGCATCATCAGGGACTTGCCACAAGTTCCTGAAGCAGATGATTTATTTGCTTCTCCCAAACCAGTTGTTCAGCAAAGCACTGTTGCTTCCAAGCCAACTGAGCCAACAAAATTTGCGCCTGACCTTTTCGGTGATTTTTAAATAGATTCCTAAGTCGGGGATTTGACTTGCTCCTGTATCTTCACGCCGGAAACCGTGATGGCTTTTACCGGAAGTACCGGACAGATATTTTCGCAACAACCGCAACCGATGCATAATTCAGGCGAAATGCGCGGAATTGTCAGTCCGTCTTCCCACGGTTCCATGTGAACAGCAGTAGTCGGGCAATGTTCAGCACAGGCGCCGCAATGAGTTTTATCTGTCTGCACAACACAGATACGTTGATTATATTGAACCATGCCAATGCGTAGCGTTTTCTTGCGTTCCAGCGTCAACGGCATCAATGCTCCAGTCGGACAGATATTTGAACATTCAGCACACTCGTACTCGCACATTCCAGCTTTAAAATCCAGTCGTGGCTGCAACATTCCAGCCAATCCATATTCAAGTCCAGCCGGCTTTAAAACTTTTCCCGGACAGGCGCTAACGCATAAATGACAGGCTGTACACTTACTATTGAAACGGTCAAGCGCCAACGCTCCCGGCGGCATGATTGGTATTTTTGCCGGCTTAAAGCTGCTTTTCAAAAGCGGCGGCAGTATTATCGCGCCAACGGCGGCGCCGCCGAGAGAAATCATAAAGTCACGCCTGGTCGCATCGGCTTGCTTCCGGTCTTTAAATTTTACCGCAACCGGTTTGATGCTGGAAAATTTACAGGCGGAAACGCAGTCCAGACACATGACGCAGCGTTCAAAATCAAGCTTCTTTTCATCCAGCGATATACAGCCGGATTTGCAACGTTTAACGCACATGCCGCATTTAACACATTTCTCAGCATCCAGTTGCAACCGCAGCCATGACACCCGGCTGATTAATCCTAACAATGCGCCTGCCGGACAAATGGTATTGCAGAACAATCTTCCGCGCAGTACAGCCAAAACGCCGATAAATATAAAAAAAACTGCTGAAACGGACAATGCGAATGCGGAAAACGGCGGATAGTTCATCGGATTCAGGTTGTCAAATTTTCCTGTCGAATAGAGTAGGTTGTTCGACCAGATATATACCGGCTTGCAAATATTGAAGCAAATACGACCGAAAGCGGAGAAAGGTTCGACCATTGCCATGGGCAACATTACACCCAGCAAAAGCATTATTATCAGCCCGGCAAGAACTGAATAACGGATTTTTTGATAGTTTTTCTGTTCCTGATAAAAATATTTTCTCCGGTGAAAGAGAATTCTGCTAAAGAAGGAGAAAATGTCCTGCAATATACCGAGCGGACACAGGAATGAACAGTAAAGCCTGCCAAAAATCAGCGTAAGCAACAGAACTATTCCCAGTCCGCAGAATGACAATATTA
>JBAYVM010000311.1:0-4208 GCA_041674645.1 Victivallaceae bacterium
ACAGGATACTCCGCCATTGTACATATCCAACGCGATTTTAAAAAAATCCGGCTCGTCTGAGCAGAAAATATAAGTATTGTAACCGCGCATAACGACCAGCAAAAGCAACAGCCAGCGCAACAAAACCAGAAACGCAACTGCCAGCAAGGCAAGTTGCCAGCAACCAACGGCGCACCGGCACGTTTTTTACGCGAGGCCAAAAAGATTACGGCACACGTCGCCAGACCGGCGATAATCAAACCAAGGAAAGCCTTCCGCCAGACGGAATTTTGTTTTAAAATCGTTTTTTCCAACCGGCCTGAAGAAGGATTTTTAAAACATTTTATGTCCGGCGCGACCCAGCCATATTTTTCCGGCGTCAGCTGAATTTGATAGAATTTAAAATGCCGGGTTTGAAAATTACTGTCGAGAAAATAATCTGTTTCCGCCAAAGTCTGCGCACTGGTTGGACGCAGCACAAACAACATCGGCTCGGAGGCCGCGTCCGGTTTTTGAAAAACCGGAGTTCCCGGCAGCAGTTCAAGTTTCCCGGCATTGAGGCAGCAAGCGCAAAGAAAGAATATCGCGATTGAAAGCAGAATTCTCATGCTTATCTTTTCATCTGCCGGTAATATTTAGAATTTTTTGACTGAAGCTCCGTCGCCGATAGCGCATTTGATGATTTCCGGCTCAACTCCAGTCTGAAGTTTGAACGCCGTGGACAACCGTACGCTGTAGGCATCGGCTTCCCCGGTTTTGACCAGATGAATCGTAATTCCGCCGAAACCGCCACCACTGAGCCGGGCGCCAATACAGCCGGGAATGGATTTTGCCAGTTCCACCAGATAATCCAGTTCCTGAGTGCTGTTCTCAAAATATTTTTTTGAACTTTCATGCGATTCGAACAACAGTTTTCCGAACGCCTCAACATCGCCGTTTTCCAGATATTCAACTCCAGCCATCACCCGTTCATCTTCCCCAACCACATGTTTAGCGCGAAGATATTCCTGATGAGTAAGAATGTTTTTACCGTTTTCCAGCTGTACCATAGACACATCGCGCAACGTTTTAACCGAGCTGTCCAGCGTGTGCAATTTGGCGGCGGCACTTTCGCAATCGCGGCGGCGGACATTGTATTCCGAATCCACCAGATTGTGCTTGACCATGGAATTTGCCACAACCAGAACATAACCGTGCGGAATGCTGACCGTGCGGAGCACTTCGCAAGAACGAAAATCGGACAGAATTAGCGCGTCTTTTTTTCCGTAAATTGAGCTGAACTGATCCAGCAATCCGGTAGCGACGCCCATGTAATGATTTTCCACCCCCTGCCCGATTCTGGCCCAGTCAGTTTTCGGCAGTTCAATGCCGAAAACGGCGCTGAATGCGAAACAGGCGGCAATTTCCAGCGCGGCGGAACTGCTCATTCCGGCGGAAAGCGGCACGGTGCTGAGAATTGCGCCGTCAAATGCGCCGACTTCGATGCCGTGTTTTTTACGCAATTCAAAAATCACGCCTTTGACGTAATTGCTCCAGTCTTTCGGGGTCGGCTTATCAATTTCATCCAGATTAAAACTGACTTCACTGCCGTCTCTAAAATCTTTCAACCGGCAGATTCTGCCCGCCACCGGAGCAATTGCGAATGCAGTAACCTGTTCGACTGCACAACTTAACACAAAACCTTCATTATAATCGGTATGATTGCCGAGAATCTCCAAACGGCCCGGCGCCTGCGCTATCGCCGCCGGAGATTTTCCGTAAAATCCCTTAAACTGCTCAATCAAAATATTCATTTTATTTTTTCCTGCTGAATATGTTTATAAAATGCCGGTCGATATTTCCGCTTTTATCACATGGATTGCTCCCGGCTCAAGTGAACGCGCATCGTTCTGAGCGTTAGTTGTTTCCACGCAAATCATATTGTGATATTCTTCATCGCCGAAATCCGGCATGCGTTTGGACTTGTCAATCCATGGATTCCAGATTACCGTCGAACGGCTTCCGGACTTGGCAATGCGAATTGTCCGGTTGTAACCGGAATCTTCAATAACGCACGCGTCTTCAGTGTCCAGATAAACCCGGTCAATTTCAGCATTAACGGTAATTTTGCCATTTTGCACGGCTTGGGTATTATTCAGCGTATCCAGGTATTCCCTTCCGGCCAGCCCGGATACGGCAATCTGATTGATGTCGCTGATATTGAAATAGCTGTGCAACGCCGCAGAAAAACAAATTTCCTTTTCTCCGGTATTTTTAATCTGCAATGCGACTTCCAGTACGTTACCGACAGTAATGTGCAGTACAGCCTCAAACGGAAAATCTTTAAACTGTTCATCAATATCTTTTTCCGTCAATTTCAATTCCAGCCAGGTTGCTCCGGAATCGAGTCTTCCGGCATCGGCAAACTGCCATTCGGAAATTCTGGCAAAACCGTGCGCAGGTATCGCCGTATTGGACGGATGCCCGCCAAACCACGGCCAGCAAACCGGAATGCCGCCGCGAATCGGCTTGTCCGGCAGAAACCAGCTCGACCGGCTCATCCATAATACCGGCTTCTCGCCTTTCGGAAAAAAGCTCATCACATGCGCGCCGTGCAGGGCGATTTCCGCACTGCCCTGCTCATTATTGATTAACGCCATCGGCAAGCCGCCGGGGCCGGGCTGAAAACACACCCCTAAATCAATACATTTATCATTCAAGCTATCGAAATCTTTTTCATTCATTATTATGCTGTCTCCAATTTGCATTTGAAAATTGTAATCTGAAAATGTAAGCCTGCTTGGAAAAATTGCAAAGTTTTACTCCGTAACATTCAGCTTTTTTAAATCGTCAACCGCCCGCATTGCAATTGATAATGTGAATAACGTCCATATATTATCTGCTTAAACAATAACTACCGGAATGCTGAAAATGGGTTTAGATTTTGCAAAATGCAGAATGTGGGAAGTTAAATTTGAAATTCCCGGGCGGATAAAATCCCTGCCTTATCCTGGAGAAGTTGTCGAAGAAATTCAGTCCTGCCCGGAATACCGGATTGAATGCAAGTTAAGAAAAAACTTCACCGGTTGCCAGTTGTCCTGCACACTGGAAGGCGAAGGCGTATTCCGCTCCGGAAAAAAAGAATATCGTTTGACACCCGGCATGGCATTCATGCAAAATCACAACGACACCAATACCGCTTATTATTACCCGAAAGACGGCTCCGGCGACTGGCGCTTTCTCTGGATAAGTTTTTATTCCCCGACGGTTGAAAAAATAGTCAGGGAACTGGTTGCACAATATGGTTACATTTACCATATTCCGCTTGATTCGCCGCTGATAAAAAAACTAAAAAGCTACAAAAATTACCGCGACACCTTACAGTTTCTTTCACCATTTGAAGGCGCTAGAATGATTATGGACATTATCACCGGACTGGAACCGTCCACCGCGCCGGACAAAACCGGATTAACGACACAATTCACCCTGTCGCGGCAGGCGCAGGAATATATTTTCAGCAATCTCGCCAACCGGATTGGCGTGGAAGATGTGGCAAAAGAACTTCAGGTCTCGCGAGAACATCTTTCCCGGACATTCAAGTCTCAAACCGGGGAAACGCTGATGAACTATTTGATTAAAAAACGCATGGAGCTGGCCTGCAAACTCCTTATCAGCACTAATTTAAGCTGTAAGGAAATCGCCGGACGAACCGGCTATGACAACCCCATGAGCTTCATCCGGGCATTCAAAAAAACAGTCAGGTTGACTCCAGGCGAATTGCGCCGGATTGGTTACGCTCCGGAAATACGTTGAGTCGGAATCATACTCAAACGCCGCCCTGAAGGCAGTTTTGAGAAAACACTTCCCGCTGGTGCAACAATCCGCAGACTGACGCCACTGCGCAGCAACTGCCGGTTGCCCCAGGAATAAAGTTCGATAAAATCATTAATATCCCAATGCAACAACGTGACTTTTTTGCTCCGTTCCAAATGTGCCGCCGACAAACAAAGATGTGGTTCGGCATTTTGCAGCACCAACCCTGAAACATTGCGCGTCGCAATCGAACGCACCAGCGAGCGGAAACGTTTTCTTCCCGCCGGCGATTCCCAGCAGACATGACCGGATAAACCATTTTCGCTCATTGCCACCGCAGATTCGTGCCAATCATGTTTACTGACATCAAACACTTCCGCATCGGCAGACACAGGAACGACTTCATTCTGCGCGTTTTCCTCCCAGGAAAAATACCA
>JBAYVM010000312.1:0-4201 GCA_041674645.1 Victivallaceae bacterium
AATATAATATTCTTTTTATCATAACCTTATGGCGGGTCTTTTTGACGGCAAGATTTTTTGCCGCAGTTAAAACTGCGAAATCAACAGAAAGCGGTATTTCTGTGGCAGGAATTGCTTTGGCAGAACGCAATTTTTCCCAGGAAACGGCTAGCCGGTTACATTCTTCGCAGGAGGCGCAGTGACGGCTTATGTCTGCTGAAAATGCGCCATCTGAAGCCATGATTGCTTCTGCGATTGTTTTACAGTTATTTTTCATTTTAATTACCTCCGGTATTCCATTCCATCATATATTTCTTTAAGTTTTTCAACGCGTACTGCATTCTTGCCAGCGCGGTATTTATCGAACAGCCCTGCAACTCGGCAATCTCTTTGAAGCTTAACTGTTCCTGCCGCATCAGAAACACTTCCCGCAATTCCGGCTGAATTTTTTCCAGCGCCGAGCTTAACGCGCGATTTATTTCAACCTTGTCCATTCTTTGCCACGCCGCCTCTTCGCGTTCATCTTTTATTTCCGGCGCGTCTTCCGAGTCAAACTGCACTTGATTCTGCCATTTCCGGTTCCGCCGGAAATAATCTATCGTCATATTGTGCGCGATTCTCAGCAACCAGCCCAAAAAACGGTCCTGATTTTTATATTCCGGCAACTTCGACAATGCTTTTATCCAGACCTGCTGAAAAATATCATCAACTGCTGAGTGCTGATCAGACAACATCTTGTTAAGATATGAGTATAACTGACGTTTATAACGTTCGTACAGTTGCTCAAAAGCATTTATGTCGCCAGCCAGATAACCTTGTATCAGCTCATGGTCTGGTCTTCCCGTCGCATCTGATGTATTCATATCACCCGTAAATAACGCAGTTGTGATTGCATTTATTGCCGTTTAAATTTTAAAACCGTTTAAAAAATCCGCCACCGGCCGGTCTGCCGGCAAAAGATTAATTTGATTCAGCTCGTTTCGTTTCACCCAGCAGTACTCCTGCCCTTCCTGTGGATGCAGTGGAGAGTCGGCTCGAAGTGCGCAGCGCATAAACCGGATATGCACTTTTTTATCCGGATACTCGTGGTCTATAAAAAAAATTGTGTCGAAAACGAGTATTTCTGCTGAAAGTTCCTCCCGGAGCTCACGAATCAGGCATTCCACCGGATTTTCATCCGCTTCCTGTTTGCCACCGGGAAATTCCCAGAATCCGGCCAGGTAATCTTCCGTCCGGCTGGTTAACAGGATTTTATTTTCCTGCGCAATGACGGCCGCACAAACTTTGATCGTTTTCATTACTTTCCTTGTCCGAAACGGTTATGGACGTTGATATTTGTCTGTCAACGACTAATTTACCATCTATTAGTTTATAAAACAAAACGATAGAGGTTACAAATGCCGATATTTGAATATAAATGTTTGGACTGCAACGCTGAGTTCGAAGCTCTGGTCATGAAAGCCGGACAGAAGGTGAGCTGTCAAAAGTGTTCGTCAGATAAATTGGAACAGAAACTTTCGGTATTTTCGCCTTCTGTGAAATTCGGTGGAGCGGCGTGCGCGGTGAAAGATTCTTGTCCGGCTGCCGGTTCGCATCATTGTTCCGGCGGTTGCGGTTGTGGAAAGTAGAGGTATAAATGAATAAAAAAGAATTGATGGAAAATCTCGCAATCCTGGAAATGCGTCCCGGTAAAATTTTGGGACAGAATTTTCTGCTGGACGGCAATCTGCTGGATTTTATCGTCAGATCGGCCGCGTTGACGCCCGGCGAAATCGTGCTCGAAGCCGGTCCCGGTTTCGGCGCGCTGACCCGCCCGTTGATTGCGTCCGGCGCGGAAGTTTATTCCATCGAATTTGACCGCCGCGTATGTGAATTTATTCGTGAACGGATTACCGATTCCAATTTTCATTTGATTGAAGGCGATGCCTGCCGGGTGCGCTTTGAAGATTTCCTGCGGCCGGGTAAACCGTTCCGGGCAATCGCCAATCTGCCATATTCCATCAGCAGCATTTTTGTCGCAAAACTCCTGGAACTGGAGAATCCGCCAATTCAGATGATTTTTATGCTACAAAAAGAAATGGGAATGCGGCTGGCTTCGCCGGTTAATACCAAAAACTACGGCGCGTTAACCGTCAGAACTCAGCTTTTGTATGATGTCAAAATTTTGCGCACAGTGCCCCCACAGGTCTTTTTTCCGCAGCCTGGCGTGGACTCGGCGTTGGTGGAGTTTAAACTGAAAGCCAACCTGCCGGAACCAGCTTTACGCAAAAAAGTTAGCGGTCTCAGCCGCACCGCGTTCGCGCAACGCCGGAAGATGATTTTTAAACCGCTGGCAGCCAGTTATGGAACTGAAGAGGTTACCGCCGCTCTGGAGGAATTGAATATTTCCCCGGAAGTCCGCGCTGGCGAATTGTCTGTGGGAACTTATCTTGAACTGGCGAAACGGCTTTGACTGACCACCGGACAGTAGAAAAATATTTAGTCCGTTCCGGATTCGCGCCCCGTCCGGTTGAGCCGGAAGAACCGGCTCGAAAATATCGCGCGGCGGTAGTTATTCCGACATTGGGGGAATTTTCCCATTTGCCGAATACGCTTCGTTCGCTGGCGGAAAACTCAACAGAATCGCTGGCGGAAATCATGGTCTTGGCGGTGATTAATAATTCCGATGCCGCTGAAACGGACATGATTGCCGACAATCAACGAACTCTGGCCGCTCTGAGAAAACTAGTTCCGGAATTCTGTGGCGGCTTGATTCCGGGTGAAAATTTATTTTGGATTGACGCCTCGTCGCCGGGCAGAGAAATTTCCCGGAATGGCGGTGTCGGCGAAGCCAGAAAAATCGGCATGGACCAGGCGTTGACGCATCTTGATTTTAGAAAAAAACCATTGCTGTTCTGCCTCGACGCGGATACGCTGGTTAGAAAAGATTATCTGACTGAAACGTTCAACTATTTTTCCGCCAATCCGAATATTACCGCGGCAGTAGTTCGGTTTGAACATCGCTTCAGTGACATCCCGGAGGAAACTGGCGCTATTATTACTTACGAATTGTTCATGCACTATTATATTTTTGGACTGCGGCTGGCCGGTTCGCCTTATGCCTGCCACGCTCTGGGTTCCGCCACCGTTTGCACTGCCGATGCTTATGTCAAAGCCGGCGGAATGCGACCGAGAAACGCTGGGGAAGATTTTTATTTTATCCAGGCTGCATTGAAAACCGGAGCGGTCGGAGAAGTTACCGGCACCCGGGTTTTTCCTTCATGCCGACCGTCGTCGCGAGTGCCGTTCGGAACCGGTCCGAGAATTCGCGCGATACTTGCCGGTCAGGAACTGCTGTTTTATCATCCCGATGTGTTTGCGGAGCTGGGAAAAATGTTTAGCATAGTCAACAACGCGAAAAACATCGCTGAATTTGAATCGCTTCCCGCGCTGTTTAAGCAGCAACTGTCCGTTATCGCCTGGAATTTTCTCGCTATTGAAAATAATTTTGAGTCTGCGTGGCTGAAGATTTTCCGGAATACCCGCAAAGACATTCCGTCGTTACTGCAAGCGTTTCATGTTTGGTTTGACGCGTTCAAAACCTTGAAATTCATTCATTACTGTGAAAATACTGCTCCCGCTTTTGCCCGGCTCCCCGCAATGGAGGCATTTAGTAAATTGTGCTTCAACTACAAAATAAATATTCCGTTTGAATGTTTATCCGACCAATTGCAACTGCTCGAATATCTCAGGGAAACAAATATTTTTGCAGCCGAGAAAAATTAGAGTGTCATTTACAGTGTCATCTGTATGTCGCTCCAAAACTCAGTCATTGAGCAGGCACGAGTCCAATTAAAGCCAATTTTTCTGTGATTCAACTGACAGTCTGTTTTATCATCCCGACGGGATAACACGTTTGTATAATAATCAGGCAAAAGAATCTGCGACTCCGATATTGACAATCTTTCTTCCGGACGACAGTCCGGTGTAGTCGCGTCCGTCTCGGACGCTTCGCCTTTCTTCCGGACGGCAGTCCGGTGTAGTCGCGTCCGTCTCGGACGCTTTGCCTTTCTTCAGGACGACAGTCCGGTGTAGTCGCGTCCGTCTCGGACGCTTTGCCTTTCTTCCGGACGGCAGTCCGGTGTAGTCGCGTCCGTCTCGGACGCTTCGCCTTTCTTCCGGACGGCAGTCCGGTGTAGTCGCGTCCGTCTCGGACGCTTCGCCTTTCTTCAGGACGACAGTC